>NZ_JBFRQW010000028.1:0-48310 GCF_041472735.1 Vibrio sp. 10N.261.46.E11 | reverse complement strand
AATACCAATTCCGTTAATTTTGTGATCTAATGTGATTTCTTAAAAGGAGTCCTTATGAAGCATGATTTTCCGAGTCTGATTAATTCCACATCCAATGCTCGACTTAGAATGCGTTATTTATCCGTTTCTCATTTTGTTGACGGTAAAAGCAGAGTCATCTCACTCCGCTTTAGAGATTGGCTAAGACTGATAAGCTAATTAACGGAATTGGTATAATAGCATAATTAATGATTATAAATACAAAAAGGGCGATAACTCAGTGAGTTACCGCCCTTTCCAAACGTTTGGTGGAGCTGGCGGGAGTTGAACCCGCGTCCAAAAATCATTCATCATTGGTACTACATGCTTAGTCGATCTTTAATTTCACCAGCAACCTGCGAACCGACACGCTAGTTAAAGGCTAACCTGAATTATAATTCGCGCTTTTCCTCTCAGGTGGGAGAAGCCACGCTAGCTAGTTTGGGTTTGATCTCTTATTGGTCCCCGTCTTACGAGCGGAAGCTAGGGTAAGAGAGCTCTGAGCAGGTTATTAAGCTGCTAGTGCGTAGTTTTCGTCGTTTGCGACTATTTTTTTGCGGCTTTTAACGTGGCCAACCGCCCCACGGCATGCACCTCAGACTTCAAAATTCCTGTCGAATCCTAAATCAGCCCCAAGTGTTATTTGCATAGTACCAGAAAAGCTTACCCTGTCTAGCACTGTGCGTTTAAGTGCTTAAAATTAACGCAAATTACTCTTCATAATTCGTGCTTTATCTCTCGCCCAATCTTTTTCTTTCATATCAGTACGTTTATCGTGCAGCTTTTTACCTTTCGCTACGCCAACTTTAATCTTCGCCCAAGAGCGAGACCAGTAAAGTGCGGTTGCGACAAGTGTCATGCCTTCACGGTTAATACGACCGATAAGGTTATCGAGTTCTTTTCTCGACATAAGGAGTTTACGAATACGTGTTGGGTTCGCCACGATATGAGTACTCGCTTGAGTTAGCGGAGTGATCGTCATACCACTGATGAATGCTTCGCCGTCTCGGATGTAGACGTAGCTTTCTGCGATATTGGTTTTGCCTTCACGTAGGGATTTTACTTCCCAGCCTTGTAGCTCAAGCCCCGCTTCTATCTCATCATCGATGAAATATTCGTGGCGAGCTTTCTTGTTAAGCGCAATGGTATTACTACCGGCTTTTGATTTTGATTTATTCTTTGCCATAATGGCCTCATTATACGGATTGCGCCCTAGTTGGGGAATCCTTTTTATTTGCGCTCTGGCCCAATACAATTAAAATTGCAGTTTGTGTTAATGTAACGCTGTCTTTAACAGGAGTCTATATGCCAAAGGTTACTCGTTCAGCATTAGTGTCGTTTAGTGCCGACCAGATGTTCAGCTTGGTCAATGATGTTGCTCGTTATCACGAGTTTTTGCCAGGGTGTTCTGGTTCACGTGTGATCGAATCTTCAGATTCAACTATGGTAGCTTCAGTTGATGTCTCTAAAGCGGGTATCAGCAAAACATTTACCACATCGAACCGCTTAGCGGATGGCGCTGAGATCTTGATGGAGCTGGTGGACGGCCCGTTCAAGAAGCTGCAGGGTGGTTGGTACTTTACTCCGCTTGATGAGCAAGCTTGTAAGGTTGAACTTAAGCTAGAGTTTGAGTTCTCTAGCCGAATGATTGAAATGGCATTTGGTAAGGTTTTCAATGAGCTGACGAGTAATATGGTCAGTGCTTTTACTCAGCGCGCGAAACAGGTCTACTAAGCCATGACTATTGAATCGGATATGATCCACGTAGAGGTTGTGTTTGCACTTCCGCATGAACAGCGTGTGTTTACCTTGGTAGTGAACAAGCACGCGACCGTTGAAGAGATCATTGCGCAGTCTGGTGTTTTGGAATTGTATCCAGAGATCGACTTAGCAAAAAACAAGGTTGGCGTATTTAGCCGCAATGTTAAGCTAGATGCGACGGTTCGCGATAAAGATCGTATCGAAATCTACCGAGCATTGTTAGCTGATCCAAAAGAGATCCGCCGTAAGCGTGCTGAGCAAGCGAAAGCAGCCGCAGCTAAATCGTAGTGCTAAAAAAATTCTACTAAGAAGAGAGCTCGCAATGTTGGCGAGCTTTTTTGTGCCGTTGGTTAGACACGCAGCTAATTTGTTAGCGAATATTAAAAAGCCTGCTCGTGTTAGCAGGCTTTTGCGATTCATACTTTGTCGACTGATAGCTTTGTCGACTGATAGCTTTATCGGCTGAGAGTTTTGTTGACTGGAAAGCTAGCGAAGGCTTTCGAAGAACTCATCACTGGCTTCAAAATCACCATTGATCGTGACTAGAGTGCCCGTAGCATCAAAGTTTACGACAAGGTTTTTCTGAATAGGGTCGTTGTGACCTTTCTGATGGTGGTAAATGTAGTACCACGTATCTGGGTAGCCATTTTCGATAAGCATAGGTGAGCCCATAACGTAACGAACTTGTGTTTTTGTCATGCCAAACTTGAGCTGGTCGACAGCTTCTTGTTCAACATAGTTACCCTGATTGATGTCAATTCGATAAACCAACTTCTCTAGTAGAGAGCAACCGGTCAACATTGTTAGTGCAAGTGGAACTGCAACTAACCACTTTTTAATTCGCATAGTTTGAGATCTTTCTTCGCTAAAATACTGCCTGATAATAAACAAGCTCCAGCAAGAAGTAAAAAGCTCCTTGCGCTTTGAGCTTGTTATGACTGGCAATTTTGAATTAAGTTGCAAAATTGCCAAGAATTTTCGGTAAAATATCAGAAAGTTGCTGAATATGTAACCTAAGCTGCGATTAATAGCTCTTTTGCGTTGGCAAGCGTCGATTCGGTAATTTGGCTGCCACCAAGCAGTCGAGCAAGCTCAGAGACGCGTTGTTGTTGATCCAAGGTATGCATCTGGGTCTCTGTTTTACCTGATTTCGTGTTCTTCGCTACAAACAGCTGTTGGTGACCGCAACCGGCAACTTGAGGTAAATGCGTCACACACATCACTTGCGTAGATTCGCCCAGTTTTCGAAGCATTTTTCCGACAACCGCAGCGGTTGGCCCACTGATACCCACATCGACTTCATCGAAAATCAGGCTTGGTGTATCCACTTTTTGTGCGGTGATCACCTGAATCGCTAATGAGATTCGTGATAACTCACCACCAGAGGCCACTTTAGCAATGGGCTGCATTGGTTGGCCTGGGTTGGTCGAAACAATGAAGGTCACGTTATCCATACCCAATGGAGAAGGGTGTGTGTTGGTGTTGTTCACTTCAATGGCAAATTGCGCTTTTTCCATGCTCAGTTCGTGCATGCTTTGCGTGATCAGCTTGTTGAGTTCTTTTGCGTAACGAGTTCGAGATTTATGAAGTTTCTCTGATTTAGCCACAAACGATTGGTATTGGTTTTCTACCTCGTTGGCTAATTCTTCCAACTTTTCATCAGAGCAATCCAGCGCTTCAACTTGTTGTAATAAGTCTTGATGGTGCTTATAAAGCTCTTCTGGCAACACGTGGTGTTTACGAGACATTGACATCACTTTTGAGAAGCGTTCTTCAACGTAAGCCATACGACCGGGATCAACATCAATGCTGTCTAGGTATGTTCTTAACTCGTTGTTGGTTTCTTCAATCTGAATAATGGCTTCAGAAAGCAAGTTTGGTAACTCAGCCAATCTTTCATCGAGCTCCGCTAACTGAATTAAGGAGTTATTGGCCGATTGCAGAATACCAAGCGCATTAACTTCTTCGCCTTCATAAATAAGCTCGATAGCTTGTTGGCAGGTTGTGGCCAGTTCTCCGCTATTGGAGAGGCGCTTATGCTCTTGTTCGAGGTCTTCATATTCTTCCTCCCCAATAGACAGCTCATTTAACTCTTTGATTTGGTATTCAAGAAGTTGTTTTTGAGCTTGGTTTTGCTGGCTATTTTCACGTAACTCTTTTAAGTGGTTATCGGCTTGTCGCCAGGCTTGGTAAGCATTACGTGTCGATTTCAATAGGTTCAAGTGACCTGCGTATTGATCAAGCATGGCCATTTGGTAATCGCTTTTCATCAACTGATGGTGCGCGTGTTGACCATGAATGTTGATCAATAGTTGCCCTAGCGATTTTAATTGTGAAAGAGGCACGGGACTGCCGTTGATGAATGCGCGAGAACGACCTTCTTTAGAGATGGTTCTGCGTAGGATGCATTCACCGCCATCAAGCAGTTCATTGTCTTCTAACCAGCGGGTAGCATGCAGATTGTTCTCAAGTAAAAAAGCGGCACTGACTTCGGTTTTTTCTTCACCTTGTCGAACCATTCCTGCATCAGATCTTCCTCCAAGACACAAGCCTAAAGCGTCGATAGCGATAGATTTACCTGCACCAGTTTCTCCGGTGATTGTTGTCATGCCTTTAGAGAGTTCTAGCTGTAAAGACTTAACAATAGCGAAATTATTAACACTTAGATGAGCCAGCATTTTTATTTACCTGTATAACTGAACAACACTGTATATAAGCTCAGTATATACTGTTTCTTTATACAGTAAAGTCAGCAGGTGAAAATTTTTTGTGACCGATCTCAGAATTGAGCGCGTCCGTAGATAACTGAAACCGCTATAGATTCCCAACTCGGTCGTTCTTCCCTATCGAGAGTGACGGTATAAGCAAATTGACAAGAAGCGAGAGCCGACGGGCTTTTTACTGGTAACAAAAAAGGCTGACGAATGTCGTCAGCCTTTCATAATTCGGTTATTACTAGAGTTGTTTGTCTAGAACAACTTACTCGACCAGCCTAGTTTGTTACGCAGAACATGGTAGTAGTTGTAGTCTTTAGGGTGGATAAGCTTGAGCACATTCGGGCTTTGGTAAATGTGGATCTCATCGCCAGGGGAAACCGGTAGCGAGATTTGACCATCGCAACTGACTTCCTGAGTTCCGCGGTTATCAGGCGATACAATCAGCTTGATACGACGCTTTCCATCCACCACAAGTGGGCGGCTTGAAAGGGTGTGCGGGAACATCGGTACTAATGAAATTGCATTTAAGCTTGATGACAGGATAGGGCCACCACCAGAAAGCGAATAGGCGGTTGAACCTGTCGGTGTTGAGACGATCAAGCCATCAGAACGCTGTGAGAAGGCGAAGCTGTCATCGATATACACTTCGAACTCGATCATATGTGCAACTTGACCTGGGTGAAGTACCGCTTCGTTGAGTGCGGCGTTGTGGCTTTTTATTTGGCCATGACGATGAATTTCAGTTTCAAGTAAGAAGCGCTCTTCTTCCATGAATTCACCCTTGAGTACATCAGTAAGCGCGCTCTGGAAGTTTTCAGGATTCAGATCGGTAAGGAAACCGAGATTACCTCGGTTTACGCCAATCACTGAAATATCGAAACGTGACAAGATTCTAGCGGCACCGAGCATATTTCCGTCGCCACCCACCACAATGGCGAGATCGGCGCGTTTACCTAATTCAATTAGGCTAGAAAAATGTTCTTGTGGGATATCGTCTAAAATTGTAGCGAGTCTGTCATCCACAAACACTTGATAACCCTCAGTACTTAACCACTGATAGAGCTCTCTATGAGTCTGAATTGCTTGCTGATCTCGAGGTTTACCAATAATGGCGATGACTTCAAATGGCTTTTTCATAACGTTTCCAAACGAATTAGGCTTGAATCAAAATTCTTCATCCCCATAATAAAGGCAAGTTGAACGTCTATGCGAGTGTTTTATATCAATTTGGGGTGCAAACACACCTGTCACTTGCATTGAAAACGAATTCTGGAGAGATCATGAGCAACGAAGAAAACAAAGTAACGGAAGAAGAGCTAGATCAAATCATTGCTGAAGCTGAGAAAGTTGAAGAAGCTGAATTAAATGAAGAGTCTGTTGATGAGCAAGAAGCAAAAATCGCTCAACTAGAAGCTGCACTACTTTCTAGCGAATCTAAAGTGAAAGAGCAGCAAGATTCTGTTCTTCGCGCAAAAGCTGAAGTTGAAAACATGCGTCGCCGTAGCGAGCAAGAAATTGATAAGGCGCGTAAATTCGCTTTGAACAAGTTTGCTGAAGGTCTACTTCCTGTCATCGACAACCTAGAGCGTGCAATGCAAGCGGCAGATGCTGAAAACGAAGTGGTTAAGCCACTGTTTGAAGGTGTTGAGCTAACGCACAAAACGTTCGTAGACACAGTTGCTAAGTTTGGTCTTAAAGAGATCAACCCTGAAGGTGAAGTGTTCAACCCTGAATTCCACCAAGCGATGTCTATCCAAGAAAGTCCAGATCACGAATCAAACACGGTTATGTTCGTAATGCAAAAAGGTTACGAGTTAAACGGTCGTGTGGTTCGTCCTGCGATGGTTATGGTTGCTAAGTAATGACGTGTTACTTAGCCAAGTGATTGAGTCGCGCATTGACTGAGCAAGTCGCGGCGACAAAATAAATCACTGGTTTACGAAAAATGAAAAGAGAGGCATATGCCTCTCTTTTTTTGTGCCTATAACTTGAGACCCCACGTAAATAGTCATCAAAACCGCATTAAGAATGTTGTTCCTTTTATATTACCCAGAACAATTATTTAGAGTTTTATATTATGAAACTGGTTGTTAATGAAGAAATGTTTTGATGTCACACTTGTAATTTTTTTGTAAATAAATGCTTTTAATTGTTATCTTTGTATGTAAAATCCACTGCGATATAGCGATTTGACTCGCATATATAACTATAAAAGTACAAATTTCAAACACAACAAACTGGAGAAGAACGATGGATAAATCGCTCTCAAGTAAGATTTTTGTAGGCTTGTTTGCCGGCCTACTTATTGGTACTGCTATTCAGTACCTATTCAACGGTATTGCAGTATTTGATACTTACCTGCTAGGTCTAGCAGAAGGTGTCGGTGGTATGTTTGTCTCTTTGATCAAACTATTGGTTGTTCCACTGGTATACGTATCTATCGTTTGCGGAATTGTTGAATTGAAAGACATTCGTTCTTTCGGTCGCCTAGGTGGTAAAACTTTTGCTCTTTACATTATCAACACCATCATCGCGATTTCTGCAGCCCTAACTGTTGGCCTTATTTTCCAACCGGGTGCTGGCGCAGATTTAGCCGGAACGATTTCTGAGACAGTTCAACTAACAACAACTGAAACTCCAGATATCTTCTCTCTTGTTGTGAACATCGTTCCTAGCAACCCTGTAGAAGCATTTGCAAGTGGCGATATGCTACAGATTATCTTCATGGCAATTTTGACTGGTCTTGCTATTCAGGCTCTTGATTCACGTGGCGGTCCAGCGATCAAAACGTTCAAGATGGCTAACGAAATCATGATGAAGCTTATCGGCCTAGTAATGAGCTTGGCGCCATTTGGTGTATTCGCTCTGATGATTCAATTAGGTGCGACACTGAACGCTGAGACACTGATGTCTGTAGCGGGCTACGTAGCGCTTGTTGTTGCAATGCTAGTGTTCTGGATTTTCTTCTTCTACCCAATGATGGTTGGTATTGCGACAGGTATTACGCCTAAGCAATTCCTACGCGCAACCCGTGAGCAAATCCTTTTCTCACTATCGACGGCAAGTTCGAACGCGACTATCCCAGTAACAATGCGCACTCTAACTGAAAAGCTTGGTGTATCAAGATCTGTGGCTGGTTTCGGTGTTCCACTGGGTGCGACAATGAACATGTCAGGTGTCTCTATCTACATCGCACTAGCGACAATGTTCGTAGCAAACGCATTCGGTCAACCAATCAACACGGCTGACATCTTTACTCTTGGTCTAACTATCTTGCTACTGTCTATCGGTGCTGGTGGTGTTCCTGGTGGTGGTGTTGTAATGGTCGGTGTTTTATTGCACCAACTAGGTTTACCACCAGAAGGTCTTGCAATCATTGCTGCTGTTGACCGTATCAACGATATGTTCTGTACTTCTTCTAACGTAGTGGGTGATACTGCGGTTAACACTATCGTTGCGAAGTCTGAAGGCGAAATCGGCGTTGAATCAAACGAAGAAGCTGAGCTGAAAAAAGCAGAAGCATAATCAGAGATTCTTTCCTCTATAGATAAAATCTAAGTTGAAAGCCTGAATTGATAAACGGAGCCCAAGCGGCTCCGTTTTTTATTGGGAAGGAGATTTTTTCATCTTGCTTTAACTGAGCGTTGATGGCTATTCGAGGGGGATTTTCCTAGCTAGCCTTCATAAAAAAACAGAAACAAGATTGTGCATAACGGTGGATCATCGAATATTGATAACCCCAATTATGAGGCTCATGTAAGGTAATGATATGTATTCGCACCTAATCATTCCTTTTATTAAAATAAATATAAAAAAATCCATTTTCACCCTTGAAAAGGCTTCTTGAGCCCTTATCTATGGTGCATACGAAAGCAAATTACATTTGCACTTTAATTTTGTGTATTAGGGTTGAATCCCTGATTCCCACCCCCACATATGTGGGTATAGCAAAAACTAAATAATATATATTCGGAGATGGCCTGATGGGTAAAATCATTGGTATTGATTTAGGTACTACTAACTCTTGTGTTGCTGTTCTTGACGGCGACAAACCACGCGTAATTGAAAATGCTGAAGGCGAACGCACAACTGCATCAGTAATCGCATACACAGAAGGCGAAACGCTAGTTGGTCAACCTGCGAAACGTCAAGCTGTTACTAACCCTCAAAACACACTATTCGCTATCAAGCGTCTAATCGGTCGTCGTTTTGAAGATGAAGAAGTTCAACGCGATATCGAAATCATGCCTTTCAACATCATTAAGGCTGACAACGGTGATGCATGGGTTGAAGCGCAAGGCCAAAAAATGGCTGCTCCTCAAGTATCTGCTGAAGTTCTTAAAAAGATGAAGAAAACAGCTGAAGACTTCCTAGGCGAAGAAGTAACTGGCGCAGTTGTAACTGTTCCTGCCTACTTCAACGATGCTCAACGTCAAGCAACGAAAGATGCTGGCCGTATCGCTGGTCTAGATGTTAAACGTATCATCAATGAACCTACTGCTGCTGCTCTGGCTTACGGCCTAGACAAGCAAGGTGGTGATCGCACTATCGCTGTATACGACCTTGGTGGTGGTACATTCGATATCTCTATCATCGAAATCGATGAAGTAGAAGGCGAGAAGACTTTCGAAGTTCTTTCAACTAACGGTGATACTCACCTTGGTGGTGAAGATTTCGATAACCGCATGATCAACTACCTAGTAGATGAGTTCAAGAAAGAGCAAGGTATCGACCTTAAAGCTGATCCACTAGCAATGCAGCGTGTTAAAGAAGCAGCAGAAAAAGCGAAAATCGAGCTTTCTTCTACTACTCAAACTGACGTAAACCTACCTTACGTTACTGCTGATGCGACTGGTCCTAAGCACATGAACATCAAAGTGACTCGTGCGAAGCTTGAGTCTCTAGTTGAAGACCTAGTTCAACGTTCTCTTGAGCCACTAAAAGTAGCTCTAGCTGACGCAGACCTATCTGTAGGCGAAATCACTGACGTTATCCTAGTGGGTGGTCAGACTCGTATGCCTATGGTTCAAGCTAAAGTAACTGAATTCTTCGGTAAAGAGCCACGTAAAGACGTGAACCCTGACGAAGCTGTTGCAATGGGTGCTGCTGTTCAAGGTGGTGTACTAGCTGGTGACGTTAAAGACGTTCTACTACTAGACGTTACTCCTCTATCTTTCGGTATCGAAACGATGGGCGGCGTGATGACTAAGCTTATCGAGAAAAACACAACTATCCCTACTAAAGCGGATCAAGTGTTCTCTACAGCTGAAGACAACCAAAACGCAGTAACTATCCACGTTCTTCAAGGTGAGCGTAAGCAAGCGACTTACAACAAGTCTCTTGGTCAGTTCAACCTAGAAGGTATCCAACCAGCACCACGTGGCATGCCACAAATCGAAGTAACATTCGACCTAGATGCTGATGGTATCCTGAACGTATCTGCTAAAGATAAAGCGACTGGTAAAGAGCAGAAGATCACTATCCAAGCATCAGGCGGCCTGTCTGAGGAAGAGATCGAAGCAATGGTACAAGAAGCAGAAGCTAACAAAGAAGCGGACAAAAAGTTCGAAGAGCTAGTAACTGCACGTAACCAAGCTGACCAAATGATTCACGGCACTAAGAAGCAAGTAGAAGAAGCTGGTGAAGCTCTACCTGCAGACGAGAAAGAGAAGATCGAAGCTGCTATCACGGCACTAGAAGAAGTTAAGTCTGGTAACGACAAAGAAGCTATCGACGCTAAAGTTCAAGAACTTATGCAAGCAGCTCAAAAGCTAATGGAAATCGCTCAACAACAAGCTCAAGCACAGCAAGCTGGAGCTGAAGCGGGTGAGCAACCTAAGCAAGACGACGATGTGGTAGACGCGGAGTTTGAAGAAGTTAAAGACGACAAAAAATAATTTCGTCGCAGAGTAGCCTGATTTCGTTGTCTGAAGTGCTCACCTACTAGCGTAGGCTCCGCGCTTCTTCCTAGAACTCAAGCTATCTGCTTAGAAATTTGTCTCGAAGACTTATTAATACGGGCGTCAGAGGTAACTCTCACGCCCGTAAATTTGTATTTAGACTTGTCGATCTAGATAATAGCTTTATTCGGCGTTTCAGCCGGCAGAACTTTTATCTAGATTGATACACAGACTACTGAAGTGATCATTCGGTAGTAGCAATTATTTTGGTGACCTAGAACATGTCAAAACGTGATTTTTACGAAGTATTAGGCGTAAGCCGCGATGCATCAGAGCGCGATATTAAGAAAGCGTACAAACGCTTAGCGATGAAATTCCACCCGGACCGTAACCAAGGTGACGCTGACGCTCCCGAAAAGTTTAAAGAAGTAAAAGTAGCGTACGAGATCCTAACCGATCCTCAAAAGAAAGCAGCGTACGATCAATACGGTCATGCAGCCTTTGAACAAGGTGGTATGGGCGGCGGCGGTGGTTTCGGCGGTGGTCAAGGTGACTTCGGCGATATCTTCGGTGACGTATTTGGTGACATCTTCGGCGGTGGTCGTCGTGGTGGCGGTCAAGCGCGTGCACAGCGTGGTTCTGATTTACGTTACAACATGGAGCTTTCTCTAGAAGAAGCGGTTCGTGGTGTATCTAAAGAGATTGAAGTACCAACACTGGTTGAATGTGATATTTGTGATGGTAGTGGTGCGAAGAAAGGTTCTTCGGCACAAACGTGTGGCACTTGTCATGGCCATGGCCAAGTACAAATGCGTCAAGGTTTCTTTGCGGTTCAACAGACTTGTCCTACTTGTAATGGTAAAGGCAAGATCATTAAAGACCCATGTAACTCATGCCACGGTCAAGGCCGTAAGCAGAAGACGAAAACACTTAACGTTAAAATCCCTGCAGGTGTTGATACTGGTGACCGTATTCGTCTATCTGGCGAAGGTGAAGCAGGGGAGCACGGTGCTCCAGCTGGCGACTTGTACGTACAAGTACACGTAAAAGAGCACAACATCTTTGAGCGTGACGGCAACAACCTTTACTGTGAAGTGCCAGTAAGTTTCTCTATGGCTGCTCTAGGCGGTGAAGTTGAAGTTCCAACACTGGATGGCCGTGTAAACCTTAAAGTGCCAGAAGAGACACAAACGGGCCGTATGTTCCGTATGCGTGGCAAAGGTGTGAAAGGCGTTCGTGGCGGCGGTGTAGGTGACCTAATCGTTAAGCTAGTGGTTGAAACACCGGTTAAGCTAAGCTCTCGTCAGAAAGAACTTCTGCGTGAATTCGAAGAAACATGTTGTGGTGAAGCGGCAAGCAAGCACAAGCCAAAATCTGAAGGTTTCTTCAGCGGCGTGAAAAACTTCTTCGATGATCTAACTAAGTAATCAGTACAGTTATTTGATAGCTTAAGTTACTAATAAAAAATAAAAACCTGCTCATGTAGCAGGTTTTTTGTGTCTGAAGATAGTGTTTTCAAAGTGATGTTAAACCTTTGGCTTCAGATTTTACGCGGCTTCTGATTTCTACATTATACCAATCGTAGTAAATAACTGGTCAGCCTAGCTAGTTAAAACACTCGATAACTGCGTTGTGATTTTTGATTGTAGAATAACTACTTATCAGAAAATCACGCCTTGTTCTCAAGCCTTTCTCCTGCGCTATTTCTGATCACTTACTTACTGTGATTGGTATTACTTCCAACACGCTTGAGGCACAGAAACTCCTGAGTGATGTAGCTCCAGAATATCAGTCGGTGAGTCTAAACAGCCATCATTTGTCTGTGGTCCATGTGGCTCTGCTTGAATGGAGTATGAGGTACTGCTAGCCGAAATTGTTAGTGTGTACCTGCTTGTATCGGTATCGCAAAACGCGCACGTTCCTCCTGAAACTATGTTTCCAGCAGCCGTGGCATAATTTCCGGCGTAAGCACTCTCAAGTTCAAGTTGAATTTTTGCCATATCTGCTATCGCTGTCATTCGATGCGATTTTAAAACATGGCTTGTGTAGCTTGGATAAGCTATTGCACTGAGTACCCCTACAATGGCAACAGCGATCAATAATTCGATCAGTGTCATTCCTTTCATACTTAAATTGTTGTTGTTACATCTTTTTATTCGAATCTTCACGAGTAGTTTCCTTTCATAACCCTGTCCATTTTTCTCGGGTGGTAGCATCGGTGCAAGATTAAATATGATTACGCACCTGATTACATAGGAATTTGGGAAATGACTCGCGGGTTTACTTTATTAGAGCTGTTAATAACGGTGTCGATACTGTCGATATTGGTAGCGACGGCTGCCCCGAGTTTTAGTTCAGTCACCCAAACAGTCAAGATACAGCGCCTTGCTGGAGAGTTGAATGGTTTCTTAGTACAGGCAAAGTCTGAGTCTGTGAAAAGAAATCAAAAACTCTGGGTACATTTCTCGACGGCTAAAAATGAAGAGCAATCTACGGGGGAGTGGACAGTATGGTTGAAGCCTACGGAAGATCTATCTGGTGATACATTGCTGATGTTGTCGGGAGAACCGTTTCGAGATTTATCGTTTTCTCATAACTATACAGGCTCAAAAATCAGCTTTGAAAGTGTAAGAGGGAGGCCTGCCAGAGGTTCGATTTACTTGGCTCCTAAAAGAGCTTCAACCGACCGGCTTTTGATTAAACTATCTAGCCCTCCGGGGCGAATTAAAGTGTGCGGCGAATCAGGCGCTCAGTATGGTTACTATGCTTGCTAAGGCCTGCAGCAGAAGCTTGCGAAAGCAAAAGGGTGCATCTCTCATTGAACTGATGGTCACCTCCGTTATTGGTGTATTTGCGATTGCTATTATCGGCAGCGTATTTATGACGGGGCACAGAATAGCTAGAGATAAAGGCATTGAGCTATTGCTGCTGCAAAACCTTACGAGCACGATGCAGGTAATGAAAGAAGATATTCAACGAGCAGGCTACGATGGTTCAAATGGTGAATCCCTGAAGCTGTTAGGTGCCGTTAACACGATTCATGTTAGCGGTGGTGTTGAGGTGGGGTTCGTCTATTTCAAAGAGGGATCAACTGACGGAAAAAACTACAGGAATATCGTGTATAAAAAGGAGGGGACTCGATTGAAAGTTTGTGAAAAGGGCGTTCTTACTCCAGGGAACATTTTAGCTCATGATCAAGTTACCTCATGCTACTCACTTTTCGACGATAGCATTATCTCCGTTGACGATTTATCAATATCCTCACAAGTGTTGAGCAAAAATGGGGTGAGCACTACGCTCACTGATTTGAATATTGTTGCGTCAATTCCGAGTGCAGGGATCTCTAAAGGCGTCGCTATAACCGTTAAGCAAAGGAATTGGCAATGACCTCGGTAAAGCAGCAAGCTGGAGTGGCTACGTTGTTAATCACATCTGTTTTAGTGTTGAGTGCTTTAATTGTTACGTTGGGCACCTATCGCAGTGTTTTTCATCAAATTAAGGTCGCGCAGAATGAAGTTCAAGTCCGCAAAGCTCATTGGAACGCCGAGGCTGGGTTGGAGTGTGGTTTTACCTATATAGCTGAAAATGATCTCACGGCTATTCCCAATGATTTAATGAATCACTGTCAGCTGTCGAAAGTCCTTACATTGAAATCAGATAACCTAACACCGAATATATTGGTGTCGAGTGCTCACTATTTATCTCTGAACAAAGAGATAAATTTTAACAATTCGTCGGGGCTAGGGGCGATGCAAACCAATTCGAGTTTGGAGTTTATTTCTGATCACAATATCGATATTACCCCAGATATTAGTCTTACCGCGGTCGGTGGTATTAACGAATGTGTGTCTGTTCGGTTCTTAGATAGCGTGATCTATAAAAACCAAGGCGGCGGGCGTTTGAAGACAATCACACCCACGGGCGGTCTCCCTCCTTTTCCTACCTTTGAGTCTTGCCAACCGACAACCGATATTAACCGCAATGCAACTATTGATTCAGTGGGGTCATTGCCTTCAAATGCTTTTCAATCAGATTTCAAATTTGACCCAGCCATCGATACTTTCTCAAATTACTTTGGGGTATCTAAAACGTCAGAAAATATTGACCAGATTAAGCGTGATTATCATGTGATTGACCTCATTGACAGGACTACATCTCCCCCCAAGCACACTGATTTAGTCAATGGAAAGTATCAAGGCAATAAGTGTAGCCAAGCGATTAATAATGCCTTTGCTAGTGGCAAAGATAAGGTATGGGTGATCGGTGATTGCGTGGTCTATCACCCGCCCATTAATGTGGTAGAACCTATCCCCGGTGTTATTACTCCGCGTTCGTTAGTGATTCAAGATGGCATCGTTGCGAACGGTAATGCAAGTGTGTTTGATGGTTCCTTTTATCACCTAAATGATATGAGTATATACGACGAACCAGCCTCCCCTGATGTAGATACCGACCTATTGAGCGGCTTATGGGCCAAAGTTCCAAATACGATACCTATCGCCGGCTTAGTGCAGAGCAATTCGGTTTATATTGGATTTGCTTCTTTTTTCCCCAAGGGAGGGATGTTCTTTGATTCAGTTGGCGGACTATCGACAATTCAAGGTTCGATTAACTTAGATTACACAGGCGAATACAACCCCCATAGTGTTCCTTTGAAAGCCGAATGGAAAAAGGGATCATGGAATGACTTATAAAAATTCAGGTTTTAGCTTGATAGAGGTTCTGATCTCTTTCCTATTGATCGGTATCGCTTCGCTAGGGCTGGTTAAACTACAGGTCTATGCAGAACAAAAATCGGATTACGCGCTGCACAGTGTAGAGGCGCTTCATTTTGCTGAAAGGCAGATGGAGTATTATCGAACTCGTGTATCGGATATGGGGGGAGCTGTAGGATTAATCCTTTTTACGGATCTCAATCAAGCGGACTACTGTCGCAATGCGACAAGTTCGGATCCTTTATCGGGTTTGTCGGGCTCTGGGTATACGATGACCTGTGAAGTGACAAATGCCAGTGGTTCCTTGTCTCATGCTCTGAAAAACATTACGGTGACTGTTGCTTGGCAAGACCGTATGAACCGTGCACAAAGCATTTACCTCGAAACTATGCTCTCCAAATACAGTGAGTTTGATTGATCTATTAAGCAAACGTTTACTGCATGCCAAGCCCTACGCTTCTCCCTTCTGATGGTTTGTCACTCCTCGGACATTGTTTACGTGCCAGTTAAAACTCTGCATATGGAATGATGTTTTTTTGTTTTTATATTGTTGCTGTTGTACGGCATTTTTGCAAAATATGTCTCCATTTATGGAAAATGATGTGGAACCTTGTGCTTTTTAACAGCGACTTTAATAGAATATGTGCTGTACCAATAGGCCATGGTCAAAACTTATATTAGGCCTAAACAAACAACATCACATATGGAGTTACCATGAGTAACCAAGCCGTAAAAAAAGCACCATCGACTGAGAAAATCAGTGGTATGGATCGCTTTCTAAACTTCATTGAACGCGCCGGCAACAAAATTCCAGATCCAGCAATTTTGTTCTTCTGGGCTCTAGTTATTGTATGGGTAGCATCTGCACTTTTGTCGAACCTTTCATTCGACCTAATCAACCCTCAAACGGGTGCTGCTCTAGAAGTTAACAACCTACTTACTGGTGAAGCGCTTGCTAGCTTCCTAGCGAATATGGTTACCACGTTCACAGGCTTCGCGCCGCTAGGCATCGTACTTGTTGCTATGCTAGGTGTTGGCGTTGCAGATTCTTCAGGCTTCATTACGACTGGCCTTAAGAAGATGCTTAACTTCACGCCAGCTAAGCTACTAACGCCAATGCTAATCCTTGTTGCTATCGTGTCTCACACAGCAGCAGATGCAGGTTACGTTCTAGTAATCCCTCTTGGCGGTATCATCTTCCACGCGGCGGGTCGTCATCCTCTAGCGGGTATTGCAGCAGCGTTTGCTGGTGTATCAGGTGGTTTCTCAGCGAACTTCATTCCTTCAGGTATTGACCCGCTACTAGCAGGGTTCACTCAAACAGCGGCAAACGTTCTTGACCCTGCATACGTGATCAACCCTCTAGCGAACATCTTCTTTACTGGTTTGTCTTCAATTCTAATTGTGGCAATTGGTTGGTACGTTACAGAGAAAATCATCGAGCCTCGTCTTGCTAACACTCCTGTTGATGAAGATGCAGAGCAAGCACCTGATTTAGGTACGTTCACAGCCATTGAATCTAAAGCATTCAAATTCGCTGGTTGGGCAATGGTTGCCGGTATTGGTCTGCTTATCGCGGCTCTAATGCCTGAAAACTCAGCACTTCGTTCACCTGAAGGCGAGCTAACGGCGTTCTCAGCACCAGTAATGAAGTCTATCGTTCCTCTGATCTTCATCCTGTTTATTATTCCGGGTATCGTTTACGGCCGTGTAGCGGGTACATTCAAGAATAGTAATGATGTTATCAAAGCAATGTCTGAGACGATGGCAACGATGGGCGCATACATTGTAATGTCGTTCTTCTGTGCTCAGTTCCTATCAGCATTTGCTCAATCAAACATCGGTACTATGCTGGCGCTTTACGGTGCTGAAGGCTTGAAAGCAATGGATCTTCCTGGTGAAGCAACGGTTGTTGGTATGATTCTACTAACGGCTTCAGTTAACCTTCTTGTAGGTTCGGCTTCAGCTAAGTGGGCTCTTATCGGTCCTATCCTAGTTCCAATGCTAATGGTTGTGGGTATCTCTCCTGAGCTATCTCAAGCGGCTTACCGTGTAGGTGACTCAGTGTCTAACATCATCTCTCCACTAATGGTGTTCTTCCCACTGGTTGTTGTTTACTGTCAACGCTACGTTAAGTCGACAGGTATCGGTACTCTAGCTTCTCTAATGATGCCATTCTCGATTGCTATGCTAATCGGTTGGTCTATCTTCTTGCTAGGTTACTGGGCTCTAGGTATCCCGCTAGGTATCCAAGCACCTTATACTTACACAATGTAAGCCAAGTACTAAAGCTAAAGTCAGTAAGATAAAATCATCGAAGCCCGCACCGAAATGTGCGGGTTTTTTTTCGCTATTTTTGTCTGTTTTTTCATACTCCAGACTTTTTATATAAAAACACTTCATATCAAAAGCTTTTTATATTAAAAATAAAGACACTCAGCTTATACTCCGGATTACGGCTAATTGTTGGCCGGTAAATTTAGGAAATCCAAACCACATGAAGATTCTGCTTTTAGTAGGGTTAATTGTTTTAAATGGTCTGTTTGCCATGTCAGAGATTGCATTGGTAGCAGCAAAGAATAGTCGGTTGAAACGCTTAGCCGAAAAACACCGTTCCGCTCAGGTTGCACTTGAGCTCAAAGAGAACCCAACCCGCTTCCTATCAACCATTCAAATCGGTATCACTGTAATCGGCCTGCTCAGCGGTATTGTGGGTGAGGCGACGCTGTCTGCTCCATTGGCCGTTCAACTTGAACTGTGGGGACTCGAACCAACACAAGCGAATATCCTGTCTACCGCGGTAGTTGTTGTGGGTATTACTTACTTCGCGATTGTTGTAGGTGAGTTAGTGCCAAAACGTTTTGCTAATCTCAAGCTGAAAACATTGCTGTGCTAGTCGCGCTAGAGCTGTCGGATTTTGAGGGAGAAAGCGAGAGCTTCCAAACATTGAATGGCCTTGTGACTTGGTTAATAGGGCGCTTACCTGACGCAGGTGAAGTTGTTCAATATCAGCAGTGGCAGTTCGAAATTATCTCTGTTGAGAACAATCGCATTGTGAGTGTTAAAGCGACGCAAACCGTTAATGATGTCGTTGAAGCGGCAAGCTAAATAGATAGCTAATCATTTAGATGGTGGCTATTGTTCATTATCTCTTTGTTGTTCATAGCCACCAAGATTAGGTATGCTTCACCGCATACCTTTTTTGTTTCTATCGTTTGTTTTTCTGGAGCTCCCTTTGTCAGACCATCAATTCAGCCCTCAAGATGAAATCTTCATGCGACGCGCCATCGAGGTAGCTAAGCAAGCAGAAAAAGAGGGAGAGGTTCCCGTTGGTGCTGTACTAGTGAAAGATGGGGAGGTTATATCTGAAGGATGGAACCGCTCGATTGGCTGCCACGATGCAACCGCACATGCAGAAATCGAAACCTTGCGTAAAGCAGGGCAAGCTCTGGAAAATTACCGTCTACTCGATACCACCTTATACGTCACGTTAGAGCCGTGCCCTATGTGTGCAGGAGCCTTGTTACATAGCCGAGTAAAACGCATTGTTTTTGGTGCGCCGGATCTAAAAGCAGGTGCGGCGGGCACTGTGTTGAACTTGTTTGAAAGCCAAGCCTCGTACCACTATGCCGATGTTGAGCATGGTTTGTTAGAGGAAGAGTGCCGTGAACAACTACAGGCGTTTTTTAAACGTCGTAGAAAAGAGATAAAAGAGAAGCGAAAGCTTGAGCGTTTGCAAGAAGAGCAGCGTTTAGAATCCGATAAGGCAAGTAACAAGAATAAGGTCTGTAACAAAAAATAGCAGCAAGCTTTCGGCACTCTCAATCATAAGAGTGCCAAGCAAACTTACTTGGTCATTACTTTTACTCAGCAATCATCTGCATGAAAGCACGGTTGCGCCAAATGATCTTCTTCTTATTATTTGAAAGCATACGCTTACGACGGTTGGCAGCAACGGTCTTATCAAGGCGTTTCGATTTCAGTTTGTTCCTCATCATTTCAACGATTTCCTATTTGTCGTCTAGCTTTGTAATTATGACTTCAGTTTTAATTGTAGTGGTTATTTTTTATAAGCTCTGCCACGAACTTAGCGTTAGCTTTCTGAACCACTATCGTGATGGCTAAGAGCTAAATGCAACCGAGCATGATGTCGCTTATGGTGTGACGTTATAAAGTTCTGTTGTTACTGCAATATGACACACTGGATATAGCAGGCGTTTTGTTTGTTTTGGTCATTTATCGTGATGCAATAAAAAAGAGCAATGCTAAATGGCATTGCTCTTTTTCTTTTATTTGGAAGACTCAGCGTCGTTCACCGCGGATTCAGCCTCACTGATTGTTGATTCAGCATCTGAAACCTCTAGAGGTGGGATAACTACCAAACCTTCAAGGCTCGCTTCTTCCGCTTTATTACGCTTATTTACATGGCCAATAATGCTCTGATAATAACGGCGAATGTTCTCAACGTAATTCCTTGCTTCATCACCACGCGCATACCCGTAACGAGTTTTGCTGTAGTACTTCTTCTGTCTTAGCAGAGGAAGCCTGTCTTTCACATCACCCCAAGCATCAGGATCACCGCCTTGTGCTTTGGTTAAGCGACGAGCATCCATCATGTGCCCGTAACCTACGTTATATGAGGCAAGCGCAAACCAGATCTTCTCGTGTTGGGTGATTGAATCTGGTACTCGATTCACGATACGACGCAGGTATTCAACACCGCCTTGTACCGACTGTTTCGGATCGAGACGATTGGTTACACCAACGCTCTTCGCAGTAGGCAGCGTCAACATCATCATGCCTCGAACACCGGTTGGAGAGCGTGCGACAGGATTCCAGTGTGACTCTTGGTATGCTAAAGCAGCAATCAAGCGCCAATCGAACTCTTGCGAATATTTCTGAAACAGTGGCGACCATTTTGGCAGCTTGCTATCTAATGCGCGGATAAAGGCACGAGTATCAACATAGTCAAAGGTGCCGATATGGCCGATGTATTTTTCTTCCAGTGAAGCCAGTTCACCAGACTGTTTTAGGTTACCAAAGAACTCAATCAGTAATGCATACAGGCTTTCATCTTCAGATTTCTGTAAGTACCAAGAGATAGGTTGGTCTTCTGTTAGCTCAAAAGCGAGAGCGATCTCTGGATACAAACGTTGCGCCAATGAAAGCTCAATTGAATCTGCAACGGTAAACAGTCGCTCTCCTGTCGATACTTCTTTTAGTAGGTCGTTGATGTCCGCATTACCGACCGCATCGTAGATAAAGTCGTCATGTGTGTTTTGTAGCTGTTTTAATGTTGGCTCGAAGTGTGAGTCTTTTACTACAACTAAAGAGGGGGTCAGTGTCTCGCTTGATGACGCCTCTTCTGATTCAGTTTGTGCTTTTTCAAACTCAGCCTGACGTTCATTCTCAAATTTGATCAGTTGTTGAAGGTTTCTTGGGCGCCACTGTCCTTTTTTGTACACGACTTGTTGGCTTACATAATAATAAGCTGGCGCAGCGCGATAAGCGCGTGTCAGGTTACTATTTTGCGTCAACCCAGTTGCGATAAGATCGATTTCGCCTTTCTGCAGGGCAGGGAATAGGCCGGATAAGCGGTAAGCGGGTTTAATCTCAAGCTGTACACCAAGCTCCTGCGCAAATTCACGAGCTAACTCGTAATCCAAACCAGCAGGGCCGTCGGGACCAATGTAATAAGAGAGTTGGTTATTTAGGGTGCCGACGCGAAGAACGCCTCGCTCTCGTATCTGCTCAAGGACACTTTTAGGTTCTGACTCAATCTGGCATCCAGCCAACCCAACTAGGGCAATGGCGAGTAGAAGGAACTTAGACGAAAAGATGAGCGTAAATTTAGGCATCAAAATGAAATCTCGAAAAGTGGAAGCCCCTTTATACCAAACCCCGCAAGGCTGGCAAAGCAGGTTTATTTAAACAGTTGAAAAAGTGCTGATAAATGCAGCAAAAGTACCATTTGCGCATGAAGATAAAAAAAATCACGCAAACGGTTGCTTTTGGTGTTACGTCACAAAAAGAAATGCTTTATAATGCGCTCGCATTGAAGAGGTGGAATCGGCATAGGTTTGGCAACCTTCGGGAATAGCTTCGAAGAAAACAGTTAGGTTGTTCCTATAACCCACTGAATTTATTCCAATACTACCTTAATCAACTGCATAAGAGACCTAAGCACATGAGAATTTTGCGTGGCTCCCCAGCTCTATCTGAGTTTCGTGTTAACAAGCTTTTAGAGCTTTGTCGTGAATTAAGCTTACCTGTAACAGGTATTTACGCTGAGTTTGCCCACTTTGCTGATCTAACGGCAGACCTAGACGAGTCTGAAGTTGAGAAGCTAGAAAAGCTACTGACTTACGGTCCAACGCTTTCTTGTAAAGAGAATGGTGAAGAGCATGAACCTGAAGGTTTATTGCTGCTTGCCACGCCACGTCCAGGCACTATCTCGCCTTGGTCTTCAAAATCAACTGATATCGCACACAACTGCGGGCTGGCTAAAGTGTCACGTCTAGAGCGCGGTACAGCTTTCTACATTGAAACTTCTTCTGAACTTTCTGAGCTTCAACTTGTTGAGCTGAAAGCGATTCTACACGATCGTATGATGGAAGTGGTTTTCACTGACTTCGAATCGGCAGCGGCACTATTCAAAGTCGCTGAGCCTGCTCCTTATGCGGAAGTTGACCTATTAACTGGCGGACGTAAAGCGCTTGAAGAAGCAAACGTTACCCTAGGTCTTGCACTTGCAGAAGATGAGATTGATTACCTTCTTGAAAGCTTCACTGAAAAGCTAGGTCGTAACCCGACTGACATCGAGCTAATGATGTTTGCACAAGCGAACTCAGAGCACTGTCGTCACAAAATCTTCAACGCTGATTGGACTATCGACGGCGTTAAGCAAGAAAAATCATTGTTCAAGATGATTAAGAATACGTTTGAAGTGACTCCTGACAACGTTCTGTCTGCTTACAAAGATAATGCGGCGGTAATGACTGGCTCTGAAGTAGGTCGCTTCTTCCCAGATCCAGAAACTCGTCAGTACAACTACCACCAAGAGAAAACACACATCTTGATGAAAGTTGAAACGCACAACCACCCAACGGCAATCTCTCCATGGCCGGGCGCATCAACAGGTTCAGGCGGTGAAATCCGTGATGAAGGCGCAACTGGTATTGGTGGTAAGCCAAAAGCGGGTCTGGTTGCTTTCTCTGTATCTAACCTTAAGATCCCGAACTTCGTTCAACCTTGGGAAACTGACTTTGGTAAGCCGAGCCGTATCGTTACTGCTTTGGATATCATGCTTGAAGGCCCTCTTGGTGGCGCAGCATTCAACAACGAATTTGGTCGTCCAAACCTACTAGGTTACTTCCGTACTTACGAAGAGAAAGTAAACTCTCACGCAGGTGAAGAAGTACGTGGTTACCACAAGCCAATCATGCTGGCTGGTGGTCTAGGTAACATTCGTGATGATCATGTTCAGAAGAAAGAGATCCCAGTAGGTGCAAGCCTAATCGTTCTTGGCGGTCCAGCAATGAACATCGGCCTTGGTGGCGGTGCTGCATCTTCAATGGATTCGGGTTCTTCTTCTGAAGACTTAGATTTTGCTTCTGTACAACGTGAAAACCCAGAGATGGAGCGTCGTTGTCAGGAAGTTATCGACCGTTGTTGGCAGCTAGGTGATGCGAATCCAATCGCATTCATCCACGATGTGGGCGCGGGCGGTATCTCGAATGCACTTCCTGAGCTAGTCGACGACGGCGAGCGTGGCGGTATCTTCAACCTACGTGACGTACCAAACGATGAGCCGGGTATGAGCCCACTTGAGATCTGGTGTAACGAATCTCAAGAGCGCTACGTAATGGCGGTTGCTGATAAAGACATGGCAACATTCGACGCGATTTGTAAGCGTGAGCGTGCACCATACGCAGTAGTTGGTAAAGCAACTGAAGAGCGCGATCTGAAATTAGAAGATTCACACTTCGACAACACGCCAATCGATATGCCTATGGACATCCTATTAGGTAAAACACCTAAGATGCACCGTGATGCGAAGACGCTAAAAGCAAATAACCCAGCGATTGACCGTTCTGGTATTGAACTAAACGAAGCGGTTGACCGTGTTCTTCGCCTACCGACAGTCGCTGAGAAAACATTCCTTATCACTATTGGTGACCGCTCGGTAACAGGCCTTGTGGCTCGAGACCAAATGGTTGGCCCTTGGCAGGTTCCTGTTGCTAACTGTGCTGTCACTGCAGCAAGTTACGACTCTTACCACGGTGAGGCGATGTCTCTTGGTGAGCGTACGCCAGTGGCACTACTAGACTTTGGCGCATCGGCTCGTCTAGCGGTTGGTGAAGCGATCACTAACATCGCAGCGACTAACATCGGCGATATCAAACACATTAAACTGTCAGCGAACTGGATGTCTCCAGCGGGTCACCCAGGTGAAGATGCAGGTCTTTACGAAGCGGTGAAAGCAGTCGGTGAAGAACTATGTCCAGCACTGGGTCTAACTATCCCTGTGGGTAAAGACTCAATGTCGATGAAGACGAAGTGGGAAGAGAACGGCGAGCAGAAAGAAGTCACGTCTCCGCTATCTCTTGTTATTACTGCGTTTGCTCGTGTTGAAGATGTTCGTAAGACGATTACGCCTCAGCTTCGCACTGACAAAGGTCATACAAGCCTAGTACTTATCGACCTAGGTAACGGCAAAAACCGTCTAGGTGCAACGGCACTGGCACAAGTTTACAAGCAGCTTGGTGATAAGCCAGCTGACGTAGACAACGCATCACAACTAAAAGGCTTCTATGAAGGCGTTCAAGCACTGGTTGCTAATGACCAAGTTGTTGCTTACCACGATAAAGGCGATGGCGGTCTATTCGTAACGCTAGCAGAAATGGCGTTCGCAGGTCACTGTGGTGTTAACGCTGATATTGCAGCGCTTTTATCTGCATCAGAGAATAGCGAAGATACACTAGCAGCACTATTCAACGAAGAGCTAGGTGCGGTAATCCAAGTTCGTAACGATGACCTAGACGCAGTACTTTCTACTCTTGCGGCAAACGGCCTAGAAGCATGTTCACACGTAATTGGTAGCGTTGTTGGTGAAGGGGAAGCATCTGATGAGCTAGTGATTAAGTCTGGCGCAGACGTTGTAATCCAGCGTAACCGTACTGAACTACGTACTATCTGGGCTGAGACGACGCACAAGATGCAAGGTCTACGTGATAACCCAGTATGTGCTGACCAAGAACACGAAGCAAAGAAAGACAACTCAGACCCAGGTCTGAACGTGAAACTAAGCTTCGATGTTAATGAAGATATTGCTGCTCCTTACATCAACACGGGCGCTAAGCCTAAGATGGCGATTCTGCGTGAGCAGGGTGTTAACTCTCACGTTGAAATGGCAGCAGCATTTGACCGCGCAGGCTTCGAAGCGACTGATATCCACATGAGCGACATCCTAACGGGTCAAGCGGTTCTAGAAGAGTACAACGGCCTTGTGGCATGTGGTGGCTTCTCTTACGGTGACGTATTAGGCGCTGGTGAAGGTTGGGCTAAGTCAGTTCTGTTTAACGACTCTACTCGTGACCAGTTTGAAAACTTCTTCAAGCGTGAAGATACCTTCTCTCTAGGTGTGTGTAACGGTTGTCAGATGCTGTCGAACCTACGTGAACTCATCCCTGGTGCAGAGTACTGGCCACGTTTCGTTCGTAACGAATCAGAACGTTTTGAAGCTCGTTTCAGCCTAGTTGAAGTTCAGAAGTCTGATTCTGTATTCTTCAACGGCATGGAAGGTTCTCGTATGCCAATCGCTGTTTCTCACGGTGAAGGCCGCGTAGAAGTACGTGATAACGACCACCTAAACGCGATTGAAAATTCAGGTACGGTTGCTCTACGTTACGTTGATAACAACGGTAACCAAACGCAGCAATACCCGAACAACCCGAACGGTTCGCCAAACGCTATCACTGGTTTAACAACGACTGATGGCCGTGTGACTATCATGATGCCTCACCCAGAGCGTGTATTCCGTACGGTTGCTAACTCTTGGTCTCCAGAAGGTTGGGGCGAGAATGGTGCTTGGATGCGTATGTTCCAAAACGCACGTAAGAACATAGGTTAATTAATAAAACACAGGGTTAATCTGAACTAAGATTAACCCTGACGAAAAACAAAAGCGCAGGCCAATAGGTCTGCGCTTTTTTTTTGTTTTTGTTGTTGTTTTTGTTGTTGTTGTTGTTGTTGTTGTTGTTGTTTAAATTTTATATGGTGCGGCCGGTAGTCAAACTTACTTTGGACAAAAGCTTCTTACAACTTCATGGCATTGGCTCACTTTCGGGTAAGGTTAGGTAGGGCAAAAGTGATGACCTGCCCCTATCTTTCCTTATAAGATTATCTCACTGTATACACAATCTCACCATCCTTCTCGCTGAAGGAGAGTAACTCTTTTGAGACAGCCCTTGAGCAAACCTTTTTAGCTCTCCAATTTCCCCACTGTAAATTTCGCTGAACTTTAGCCACAGTAAAAGATTTGTTCAATCTATTATCTTGGATAAGCTCTGAAAGCTGTAAGTCGTCCTTATTCTTAACCTTTTCAATTGAGTTCTGTACCAACTGATTGTTTAACGCATAACTATAACCGCCAGAAGAGGGATGATTCAGAAAACAAACTTCAATTCCTTCTGGGATTGCTGGCAAGTTATCAGCCAACTCCTTACCAAGAACTATGATGACTTGCGGTTCAAGCCTTTGAATTACCTCTTGAAATGCCAACTCTGACTTCTTCCACATTTCACCAGACGGTCTAATTCTTGCACCTTCACCTACAATAGCTTGTATATAGTTATAAAAACTAACGTTTTCCCACAAAGCATATCGCTCATGTTCATTAAGATAGTCTGAGCTATTATAGTTGAGCAATGTTTTAGCTATTTTTGTAAAAAAGCTAATCGGTTTTCCTGACCCCACATTTTCACAACATCAACAGTGTAATCTTCATATTCATCTTCTTGTGAACCGTAGTGAGATTCACCAAGAACTAAGACTCTTGCACCGAACTTGTTTGTCGTGTAATTGCGCCCAACCCACGGTTTAAAAACGATATTTCCCATTATATTTCCCTACAGATTTTAAAATACCCCCTATAGGGGTTGGGAAACTGGTCTGGGGCGGATGAAATTTTGACGTCAATCACACTGTTGAAACTATTCCCAAGGAATATTTCCGTGTTTATCTCTGAAAGTAAAAGCAATAGCGTGATAAATGACAGGATCTTTTAGTTCCCAATGACGGTATGAAGCAGCTACGCCAGATGCCAAACTTCTATTATTGCCATACGCAGCACCTTTATCATCTAAAATGGCATTTAACGCAGTAAGGCTAATCGTGATTTTCTTTGAGTAAAGAGCGATTGCCAGCTCACCAATAAAATCGTAAATCTCTGTTTTTGTCATTTTTATTCCTTTCAATATCTAAAAAGCCATTCTGTCGGTATTCTTCCTTTAGCGTAATTGAAACGGTGAGGCTTTTCGACAGTTTGTCTCCCAAACCTCATTACGTTTTTGTTTTCTAAACATGCTTTGGAGCAATAACGAGCACAAAACACTAAAAAGCCGCTGGATTAAACCCCGGCGGCTTCGTATTTTCTAGCATCTAGCATCTAGCATCTAGCATCTAGCATCTAGCATCTAGCATCTAGCGTTTAGATTAGTTGTTGCTGTGTAGCTCGCTGTTCAGTTCAACTGCTGACTTGTTCGCTAGACATTCGATTTGACCTGTGATCGAGTTGCGACGGAACAGAAGATCAGAAACACCAGCTAGGTCGCGAGCTTTAATGATTTCTACTTCGTTGCCTTCTTTATCTAGCATGCGAACTTTAGTACCTGCAGTTACGTAAAGACCAGACTCAACCGTACAACGGTCGCCCATTGGGAAGCCAAGACCTGCGTTTGCACCTAGTAGGCAGTTTTCGCCGATAGAGATAACCATAGTACCGCCACCAGACAGAGTACCCATGATAGAAGCGCCGCCGCCGATGTCTGAACCGTTACCCACAACAACACCCGCAGAGATACGACCTTCAACCATGCTTACGCCAGTAGTACCCGCATTGAAGTTGATGAAACCTTCGTGCATTACTGTTGTGCCTTCGCCTACGTGTGCACCAAGACGAACACGAGAAGTGTCAGCGATACGAATACCTGTTGGTACCACGTAATCCACCATTTTAGGGAACTTGTCTACGCAATCTACAGACAGAGCACGACCCGCTAGGCGAGCTTCGATTTGACGCTCTGCTAACTCAGGAAGATCGATAGGGCCTTCGTTTGTCCATGCTATGTTGTGCAGTAGACCGAAGATGCCGTCTAGTACCGTACCGTGTGGTTGAACTAGGCGGTTAGAGATAAGTTGTAGCTTTAGGAAGCCTTCAGCAACTGATGCTGGCTTCTCGTCAGCCGCAAGAACAACAAGAACAAGAGGTTGCTCAGATGCTGCTGCTTTTTCTGCGAAAGATGCGTTTGCTGCATCGTCGTTTGCTGCGAATGCTTTCGCTAGTTCTGCGCTTTGTGCAGCAGAGATTTCGATAGCTTGGTTGCCTTCAGTGTAACCTGCAACTTCAGCCACAGCGGCTACAAGAGCATCGCTTGGGTTTAGAAGTGGGTTAGGGAAGAACGCTTCAATGATTTTATTGTCGCGGTTTTTGGTTGCCGTACCGAAGGCTAGTGAAAAGTAAGCCATGTTTAATCTCCATGTGTTGAGTCTTGATTTTGCTATTCCATCACAACGGGTCGAATAACGAACGCTGCTGTTAGCAAAGTTAATTTAATTGTGTTCATCATAAAGAGAGCGCCCTCGTTATGAAAGGGCGCATCGGGATAAAGTCTGTAAAATGATATTGCTTGTCTTTTGAGAGATGTTTTTCTGCAATGAGAAAGTTGGTGTGGATACATGTTATTGTGATGACAGGCGCACGGAGGGGCTGTGTTCATCGCCTATGATCGTATCCTCTCGTAGAGAAAAATGAATCCGATAAGTATAAAAAAACGCCAATAACGGGCTCTGATTAGAGACATTATTGACGTTTTTTAGAAAACTTCAGCTAATTAAGCGGCATCTTCTTCTGCGTCTTCAACTGCTTCAAGCTTCTTTTCTTTTTTCGGAGCTGGTTTACGCTTAGCACCTAATGCGTAAAGAACTTCTTCTTTGTTCTTCGCTAGGTACATAGCAAGCTCTTCTTGCTTGCCTTCATCTTCAACTAAATCGCTTTTGCTTAATAGTTCAAAAAGCTCATCAGCCATATCCAGCATTTTGTCGTATGCGTCAGCTTCGGCTTTAGAGGTAAAAGTCATTTTCTCTTCTCCGTTGCGTTCGACCACGTACTTGACGATAACAGCCATGGTTAATCCTCTAAGTTTGATAAAATTTCACTGGCTTTTTATACAGTTTCTGATGTTAAAAGTCCAGTTGGAGCCCGAACAATGCGTCCTCAATCTTGATGTGTAGCCCAGTCTTCACAATAACTCATGAAAGATTTCAGCAGTGGGCTCTGGTATTTGTCCTTGTGAACCAGCATCCAGAAACGTCGTTTCATGTCGAGTGGGACATCGAGTGCTTTCACTCGGCCTGAGTCAATTGCTCGTTGCGCAGCCAGCCGTGATAAACACGCGAATCCAAGATTGGCAGAAACAGAATTGATGATCGCCTCAGTCGTGTTGAGCTCAAAGGATTCATACCAATGTTCGATGCGTGGTGCGACGGCACGCAGGAAAAACTCGCGAGTGCCTGAACCAGACTCACGTAAAATCCAATGACTATCTTCTAAATCGCTTAAAATCACTTTTTCTTTTGAATTGAGAGGGTGTTGATTACTAACAATAATACACATTTCATCGCTACTGAACTGACTAGAGATCAACTCCGGATGGAGTGTTTTTCCTTCAATTAACGCGATATCCAGTTCATAATCCACCAACTTTTGGCAGATCAGCGCACTGTTTGAAATGAATAAGCTCTGATCTTGATGCTGAGTTAGCTCGCGAAAGCCAGACAGAATAAACGGTGCTACCTGATTACCAATCGTGTCACTCGCGCCAACCTTTAAATTGCCACTTAATGGTTGGTCATCTCGGAATAAAACATCGATGCCTGCGGCTCTGTGAAGAATCTCGTCAGCCAAAGGAAGTAGCTTTTGTCCTTCTTGATTGAGAATTAATCGGTTGTTGACCCGGTCAAATAGAGAGTGACCTAACTGTTTCTCCATTTCGCCTAGCGCCATGCTGACCGCGGCTTTAGACAGAAATAGCGCTTCTGATGCGGCGGTAAGCGTCGAATGCTGGGTAATAGTGACAAACATTTTGAGTTGTTTGATTGAAATATTAGCCATCAGGTTCCTAGTTTTGCGCTGCTGGTGGAAAGATATCGTTCAGTATTAATGAACACTTGTTATATATAATTGGATATTATTTAACGAGGCGCAAGCGTATTATGGCTTCAACAAGCTGATGAGTTCACAAGTTTAGTGAATTAAGTTTAAGAGAGGCTGACATGATTCAACGTATTAAATATAGCTTAACAGGAGCTCCAACACCCATGGCAGGGTTAGCACTCGCAATTGCAAGTTTAGGCTGGTGTTGGGATGGTGTTTTAGTCGCACAAGGTATTTTGCACACACCGGGTTTGGTGCAGTGGGTCAGTGCTGGTATTGCGGCTGTATTGCTTCTTGTTTTAGCTGTGAAATTCTTGATTCACGGCCACTTATTACGTGAAGACCTTGCTCACCCTGTTGTCGGCAGTGTGGTACCAACATTTGCGATGGGGTGTATGGTGGTGTCTGCTTCGTTGGCGCCAATCTCTCAATTCTTACAAGAAGCGATATGGTTGGCTTCTGTGGCTCTACACGTTGTGTTTCTAGTGAGCTTTTTGTACCAAAGAGCTAAAAACTTTGAGATTCACCACATGGTGCCAAGTTGGTTTGTGCCACCAATCGGTATTATCGTGGCAGACGTTTCTTTTTCAGGTAACCCGATCTTAGAACCCGTTGCTCACGCGACTTTAGTCTTTGGCTTATTGGTGTATGCCGTAATGCTACCTCTCATGATTTACCGTTTGATCTTCTCTCATGAAGTGCCTGACGCAGCAAAACCAACCATTGCGATTATGGCGGCACCAGCAAGTCTATCTTTAGCTGGCTACCTAACGGTGACGGCAAATCCTTCTCCAGTGATCATTGGTGTGCTATTTGGTATCGCGGTGTTGATGACGTTTATTATCTACATCGCGTTTTTCAAACTACTTCGTCTGCCATTCAGCCCGGGCTATGCGGCGTTTACATTCCCAATCGTGATTGGTGCAACGGCGCTATTCAAATTGGCGGCTTGGATGCAAGCACAAGGTATTGAAGCGCATTACATAAATCAAGTATTCGGCCTAGCGTATCTAGAATTGATTGTGGCAACGTTTGTGGTGGGTTATGTGGCGGTTCGTTATTACATGAATTACAAACCTCACCGTGTTCTAAGCGCGGTAGGCAGTAAATTGTAAGAAGCAATAGTTCAAAAGATAAACGGACCTTAAGTTTTCAGTATTTCATAAGCTTATATTCCTAATCCAAACTCGGCACTTATGCTAATCTGGCTTTATATTGTGGCAAGATTAGCGTGAGTGCACTTTGTTTACTGTTTACCATTCCAATAAAGTCGATACTTTAAAAATCCTTCTCGTTCACTTAATCAAAAGTGATCCTTTAGCCAACCCTTTCGAAAAAGAGCAGATCTTGGTTCAGAGCCCAGGTATGTCTCAATGGCTTAAGATGGAACTCGCCAAAGAGTTTGGTGTAGCAGCAAATATAGACTTTCCTCTTCCTGCAACCTTCATTTGGGATATGTTTACCCAAGTGCTTCCTGATGTACCTAAACGCAGTGCTTTTAACAAAGAAGCGATGACGTGGAAGTTGATGAGTTTGCTACCCGCTAAGCTTGACCACCCTGATTTCTTACCCCTGCAACGCTATCTTGAAAACGACGAGGATGATTCGAAGCTGTATCAATTGGCAGAGAAAATTGCCGATATCTTCGATGGTTACTTGGTGTATCGACCAGAGTGGATGGCGATGTGGGAAGCGGGAGAGCCCGTTGCTGAATTGGTCGATGGTGAAGGGCAGCAAGAGCACCCTTGGCAGCCCATTTTGTGGCAAGCACTCTATGAGCAAACTCTGTCTCAAGGCCAATCGAAATATCACCGTGGTAACTTGTATCACGACTTCATTGAAGCGTTAGCCAATCAACAAGGTCAACTGCAGCACCTACCTAAACGCTTGTTCGTGTTTGGTATTTCTTCGTTGCCTCCTCGTTATATGGATGCGCTGAAGGCTCTCGGTGAGCAGATTGATGTTCACTTAATGTTTACCAACCCTTGTCAGCATTACTGGGGCGACATCCGCGACCGTAAATACTTGGCAAGAGTGGAAGCGCAGCGTCGCAAGCAGTTTGCATTGGTTGATGGCTTTCCTCAGCTAGAGGGTGAAGTATCACCATTGAAAGATGGTATTGAAGCCAATATTGAAGACGAACTGCATACCAGCCAAGCGGTCGGCAATAGCTTACTTGCGTCTATGGGGAAGCTAGGCAGAGACAATTTGTTCTTGCTGTCTCAATCAGACAGCGAAGAGCATGAATTCTTTATCGATGTTGAGAGGGATAACCTGCTTCATCAACTGCAAGCCGATATTCTCCAGTTAGAAGAACACCAAGATGATCACATCTTAGATTCCAGCAACCACAAACAAGTGGTTGAGCTGGGCGATCGCTCGTTGACGGTACACGCTTGTCACAGCCCAATGCGTGAGGTTGAAGTTCTTCATGATCAGCTGTTAGCAATGTTTGATGCCAACCCGACTCTGAAACCACGCGATATCATCGTTATGGTGTCTGACATTAATGCTTATAGCCCAGCGATTCAGGCGGTATTTGGTAATGCACCGGGTGAGCGTTATATCCCTTACTCGATCTCTGATAGAACCGCAGACCAAGAAAGCCCAATTCTGACCGCTTTCATGCAATTGGTCGCGCTACCGAACACGCGCTGTTTAGCCTCTGAGTTGCTAGAGCTGTTAGAAATCCCTGCGATGATGGCACGCTTTGGTATTGACGAGTTTCAATTCGAGCAAGCTAAGCAATGGGTTGAAGAAGCGGGTATTCGTTGGGGTGTCGATGCTTCAACGGCGACAGAATTTGATCTACCTGCGACCGAGCAAAACACTTGGCTATTTGGCATTCAGCGCATGTTATTAGGATATGCGATGTCGGGCTCTGCGGGTTTGTTTGAAACTGAACACTCTCCGATTGCCGCTTATAACGAAGTTCAAGGCATTAATGCCGAACTTGCAGGTAAGTTAGCTCACTTTATCGATCGTATTGCCCATTACCGTCAACGTTTAACTGAAACACAATCTATCAATATGTGGCGTGAAACCTTACTGCAAATGATTGATGATTTCTTTGCGGTTGAGCTGGAAGGCGAGGTGGTGCTCAAATCGATTCGCGATGCACTTTCGCAACTGAACGAACAGCTTGATGATGCCTTGTATGAACAAGAACTGTCACCAAGCATTATCTACCAGTACCTCAATAATAAGTTATCTGGCGCGCGTATTAGCCAGCGATTCTTAGCTGGCCAAGTTAACTTTTGTACCTTGATGCCGATGCGTTCTATTCCGTTCAAAACCGTCTGTTTGTTAGGTATGAATGATGGTGTTTACCCTCGCTCAATGCCGCCAGAAGGTTTTGATCTAATGAACGGACGCACACGACCTGGCGATCGTTCTCGTCGTGATGATGACCGCTATCTATTCTTAGAAGCGATGTTGTCGGCACAAGAGTGTTTGTACATCAGCTATGTCGGCCGCTCGATTCAAGATAATACCGAGCGAGTGCCGTCGGTATTGGTTTCAGAGTTGATTGAATACTGCCAACAGAACTACTGCTTAAGTGAAGACCAAGCGTTGCCAAGCGATGATTCTGGTATCAACCTGACTCAAGCGATCAGCTTTGAACACACCATGACACCGTTCAGCCCTGCGGCGTTTACTCAAGGTGATGCAAGCCATGTGCTGAGCTACGCCAAAGAGTGGCTTCCTGCGGCTAATCGTTCTGGTGAACGCAGTGGTGAATTTAATCGTGCCTTGGATGACTATTTGCTTGGTGCGACTTATCCATTGGAGCTTGACCTAGTTGAACTGCAGCGTTTCTGGCGCTTACCAGTGCAATACTTCTTTAATCGCCGTCTAAAAGTGGTGTTTGAGCCACCGCTTCCGGTAATGGAGGACGATGAGCCGTTCGTGCTTAATGGTTTAGAGAGTTTCCAACTTAAGGATGCTTTGCTGCAGGTGTTGCTGGATAACCCTGAAAGGGCGGATGAAGCGGTTCGCTTGTTTGTCTCTGAGCAAAAAGCCCAAGGTCGATTACCGGTTGGCGCTTTTGGCGACATTGAATTTGAAACCAACCGAGTTCAAGCAGAAGACTTAGCCAAAGAGATTCGATTTGTAAGTGGGCAGCCACAGCAAGACCTTGAGGTAAATATTGAGTTTGACGTATTAGGAGAAGGGAAACCTGTTCGTTTGATGGGTTGGCTTACTCAAAATTATCAATCAGGTCTAGTGCGTTTTCGTAGCGGTAAAATACGCTCTCAAGATTATTTGGCAGCGTGGATTGATCATCTATGTTGTGCTGTGGTTGGACACGGGAAAACGACCCATATTATTGGCTACGACAGAAAAGAGGGCGTTGTTCACCAAACGCTACAACCTATCGGCGATGCGCAGCAAGCGAAGAGCTTGTTGGCTGAGTTAGTACGACTGTTTTATCAAGGCATGACAGCACCGCTACCTTACTTCCCGAAAACCGCATTGGCTGGCGTTGAAGCGGGTTTTAGCCGTGGTAAATGGGTCGATGACGAAGAAAAGTCACTTAAGAAAATGGCCGATACTTTTAATGATAGCTTCGCCTTTACCGGTGAGGGCAGAGACACCTACATCTCTCGAATTTGGCCTAAGTGGGATGATGAACTGGCTGCTGAGTCGCGTATGTATTCAACGCTTGTATTACAGGCGGCAAGGTTGGCGGCTGCCGATCTGGAAGATCAGGAGTAGGTGGTTGTGATCGGTAAGATCAATAGCGTGCGCGCTAAATTAATGAAAGACCAAAGAGAGTGGCTGGTAAACATTTGGGACGCTTACTTTCCAGGTGAAGGGAATCAAGGTGAAGGGAATCAAGGTGAAGAAAAGCAAGGTACAGGAAATAAAGTGGCCGCCAGTAAATCATTATTAGTGTAGGGCGTTCGCTGTACGGCCACAGGTCAGAGGGACCATTATTCTGTGGTTCAAAGTAACGCCGTAAAGTACAAAACTCGTACGCGCCCCTGAATTCGTGGGCGCATAGTAGCGAGGCGATCTGAATTGATCCGTGAGAGAGATCGCACTAACTATTAACAAATTAGCGTAGGACGTAAATTGAATGACGTTTTCCACGCTAGGTCACATTTATAGCAATAGTCACATTTTTAACAGACTCATCTATCAAAAGGCAGTAAGGCATGACGACCACAAGCAGTGTTCAGGTAATCACTCCACAGACACTCGATACCATGACGTTTCCACTTCATGGCGCGCGTTTAATTGAAGCATCAGCGGGTACGGGTAAAACATTTACCATCGCTGGCTTGTACTTGCGCCTACTGCTCGGGCACGGCACGGCTGCACCACAAGGTGATCTGACGGAAGCTACCCGACACCACGAGCCGTTAACCGTAGACCAAATTCTGGTGGTGACCTTTACCGAAGCGGCAACTGCAGAGCTGCGCGATCGTATCCGTGCGCGAATCCATGACGCTCGGATTGCGTTTGCTCGCGGGCAAAGTGATGACCCAGTGATTGCTCCTTTGTTGCAAGAGATCGAAGACCACGCTGGTGCTGCAAAAACACTGCTCAATGCGGAAAGGCAAATGGATGAAGCAGCGGTATACACCATTCACGGCTTCTGTCAGCGAATGTTGACTCAAAATGCCTTCGAGTCAGGAAGCCGATTTGATAATGAATTTGTGACCGATGAAAGCCATCTGAAAGCGCAAGTGGTTGCCGATTATTGGCGTAAACAGTTCTACCCATTGCCAATTCAACTGGCTGGTGAGGTTCGTAATATCTGGGGCTCACCCGCTGCATTGTTAGCTGACGTAAATCGTTATCTGACGGGTTCTCCATTGAAGTTAACCGTAGAAGCGATGTCGGGCGACCTGCAAACTCTGCACAACCAGAACCTAGACAAAGTGAAGCAACTTAAGGCGTTGTGGTGTGAGTCTGAAGCGGACTTTTTGGCTTTGATCTCTGGCTCGGATGTGAATAAACGCAGTTACACCAAGAAGTCGCTGCCGACATGGTTAGAAGCGGTGACGGCATGGGCGCAGAGCGACACCCATGACTATCAATACCCAGACAAATTAGAGAAGTTCTCGCAAGCCACTTTAATCGAGAAAACACCGAAAGGCACCGCACCTCAGCATGCCGTTTTCGAAGCGATTGAAGATTTCTTAAATTCTCCAGCAGATCTAAAAGCTCCATTGTTGGCGCACGCGATTACCCATTGTCGAACCATGTTAGCTAAGGCTAAACAGCAGAAACAGTGGCTATCGTTTGATGACTTGCTGACTCAGTTATCTGCATCGATTGATGTGGATGATCAATCACTGCTGGTGGAGAGAATCCGCACCTTATACCCAGTGGCGATGATCGATGAATTCCAAGATACCGATCCGCTGCAATACAGTATTTTTAGCCGAATCTACCTCGATAACCCGCAGTGTGGCTTGTTTATGATCGGTGACCCGAAGCAGGCTATCTATGGCTTCCGCGGCGCAGATATCTTTACCTATATCAAAGCGAGAAACCAAGTTAGTGCTCACTACACCTTAGGCACCAACTGGCGTTCGAGTGCAGATATGGTCAGCGCGGTAAACCAAGTGTTTATGAATTCGGATAGCCCGTTTATCTACGATCAAGACATTCCATTCTTACCCGTTGCTGCTAGCCCATCGGCTGATAAACGCCAATGGGTGATGAACGGAGAAACCCAGCATGCACTGACCTTTTGGCTACAAGAAGCGGAAGATAAGCCATTGCCGAAAGGCGAATATCACAAAGCCATGGCCGAGGCGACAGCGAGTCAAATTCAAACCATTCTGACCGCTTCTCAAAACCAGCAAGCCTATTTTGATAACGGTAAAAAACAACATGCCGTGAATGCGGGTGACATTGCTGTTTTGGTTCGAACCGGTAGTGAAGGTCGTCTGATCAAGAACGCGTTGTCTGAACAAGGCATTGCGAGCGTGTACTTGTCTAACCGAGATAGCGTGTTCACCAGCTTGGTCGCGCAAGATATTCAACGCCTATTGCAAGCGGTGCTGACACCTGAAAACGATCGTGCATTGCGCGCGAGTTTAGCGTCGGAATTGTTTGCTTTGGATGCCGCATCATTGGATGAACTCAACAACGATGAAGTGGTTTGGGAAAACGTCGTTAACGAATTTCGAGAATATCGTAAGTTGTGGCTACAGCGTGGCGTGTTGCCAATGTTACGCAGCGTGATCAGCAAACGACATCTCGCGGAACGCTTACTGGAAGAAGAAAATGGTGAGCGCTCACTCACTGATTTAATGCACATTGGCGAATTGCTGCAACAAGCTAGGCAAGAACTCGACAGCGACTATGGATTGCTGCGTTGGTTGGCAGAAGCGATATCAGATGCGCAAAATGGTTTAGGTGGCAGTGAAGACGACATTCAACGCCTTGAATCAGAGAGAAACTTAGTTCAAATCGTCACTATTCATAAATCGAAAGGTTTGGAATATGACTTAGTATTCCTGCCGTTCGTAGCGAGTTACCGAGAAGCGAGCGAAGGCAAATTCTACGACCATGATTCAGACACCACAGTGCTTGATATTACGGGTAGCGACAGTGCCTTAGCGCAAGCCGACAAAGAGCGATTGGCGGAAGACTTACGTTTGATTTACGTGGCGCTTACTCGTGCCGTTTACGGTTGTTTCATTGGTATGGCACCGCTACGTAAAGGGCGTTCAACTAAAGAGCCAACTGGCGTTCACTTAAGTGCGATGGGCTACTTGGTTCAAAACGGACAAGAGCAAGGCATCGCCGAGTTACATCAAGCTCTGTCAGCGATTGAGGGTAAGAATTCAAGCGTATTGCTGTCTGAAACACCAACCGCTCACGAGCAAGTGTTTATACAAACAGAGCAAGTGAGTGAAGACTTACATGCTAATGAACTCAAGGCTTCAATTGACCGAGCTTGGCGAATCACCAGTTACTCGGGGTTAGTAAAACAAGGCAGTCACGGCGCGAGCCATGACGCTACCATTGAGGTGTCTGGCTTCGATATTGACTCGGCAGATGAACAAGACGAGTCGGAATTGATTGAACCTGAACGTTCTATATTCACGTTCCCTCGTGGCGCTCGCCCTGGTACTTTCTTGCACACCTTGTTTGAGGATGTTGAATTTACTGAGCCAGCAACCAGTGAACACAACACGCAAGTAATCACCCACTTATTAGAGTCGGAGCAATATGAACTTGAGTGGTTACCTGTGCTTCAACAGCTGGTCGATACCGTTCTTAACACAGCATTAGATGGTAAAAACTTAAAGCTAAGCGAGAAAGGTTCGACACAAAGGTTAGTTGAGATGGAGTTCTTATTGCCGATCGAAGTGTTGGCGGCATCTGAATTGAATCAAACCATTCAGTACCATGATCCGCTATCAGCAAAAGCTGGCGACCTTGGCTTCCAAACCGTGCAAGGCATGTTGAAAGGCTTTATCGATTTGGTCTTTGAGCATCAAGGTAAATACTATGTGCTCGACTGGAAATCGAATCACTTAGGTGATGATGTTGCTGTCTACCATGGTGAGGCGTTGAAATCGGCGATGGCTGATCACCGTTACGATCTGCAATATCAAATCTATGCATTGGCTCTACACCGATTCTTACGCAGTCGCGTTGCCAATTACAGCTATGAACAACATTTTGGTGGGGTTTATTACTTGTTTTTAAGAGGAATGGACGGTCAATCTCAACAAGGTATTTTCTCGGCTAAACCTACATTGGCTTTGCTCGATGAAATGCATCAATTGATTGACGGTAAAGTGATAGACAGACGTTCAGCACAATTGAATGACAATGAAACTGGACAGATGGGGCTTCTATAATGACAACAACGACCACTAATACCAGCATAGAAACAGCGAATTCTGTTAAGCCAGTTTCACTTATCCCTGAGCAACTCATGGATGTATTAAAGTTCCTCGCTGATAAGGGCTCAATTCGTCAGCTGGATTATCAGTTTGCCCGTTTTATTGCTCAGCAAGCGACGAGTCATTCTCAAGAGATCGGCTTTCTTGCTGGGGTGGTGAGCCACGAATTAGGCAAGGGGCATATTTGTACTCAGCTTATACAGCAACATAAGGCAGGCCCTGAACAAACGGCAGATCTCGCTCAGTTACTTGGGTTGTACAGTGAAACGGCACTGCAATTGAACCAAAAACTGTTGGGGATTGATTGGGTGACTGTTCTGCAATCATCTAACCTCGTTGGCACAACCAATGACTGCGTTAAGCCGTTAATGTTTGATGGACAGCGTGTCTACTTACAGCGTTATTGGAACTATGAAGTTGTGTTGGCTGAAACGTTAAACCGTTTAAGTAAGCCAGTCGAGTTCAACTCTGAGCAGAAAAAATCGCTAACCGAAACATTGAATCAGTTATTCGCACGCAGTTATCACTTTTTGTTTAATGCCTTAGCCAAGGCTGAAGCAAACCAACAAACCTCCCAGGTGTTGCGTCAGCAGTTAGTGTGTGACCATCTAGATATCGTCGATGAACAGGCTTTGGATTGGGGTTCTATCGATCAAGTGATTGTTCAAGCCAAACAAGTGACCGATTTAGATGTGCTGGATAGTCTAGTGCCGTTATCTGTCTGTTTGAATTGGCAAAAGGTCGCGGCTGCGGTGGCGTTAAGTCGTCGCTTCGCGGTGATTTCTGGTGGGCCGGGTACCGGTAAAACGACTACGGTAACCAAATTACTATCGGCTATGGTTGAGCAATCACTCAGCCAAGGTAAAACACCGACGATCAAGCTGGTGGCACCGACAGGTAAAGCGGCCGCGCGTTTAACAGAGTCGATTGGTAAAGCGATTGAACAACTGCCTCTAGCGCCAGAAGTTAAGGCGAATATACCGACTGAATCGAGTACCTTACACAGACTGCTCGGCGCGATTCCTAATCGAGCGGAGTTTAGACACAACCGACGTAACCCACTTCACCTTGATATCTTGGTGGTGGATGAAGCATCGATGGTCGACTTATCCATGATGTATAAGCTGGTGGATGCACTCCCTGAACACGCAAGGCTTATTTTGCTTGGAGATAAAGATCAGCTCGCTTCAGTCGAGGCAGGTGCTGTGCTCGGTGATATCTGTTCATTCAACTCTGCTGGTTACAGCAGCGGGCAAGGTAACTTGATTGCGGAAATGACAGGCTTTGATGCGATAGCTAAACCCAGACAGGTCAAAACAGGATCAGCTAATCCTCCTGCGATTGCAGATAGCTTGTGTATGCTGCAGAAGAGTTACCGTTTTGATGCACGTTCAGGTATCGGGCAGTTGGCAAAAGCAATCAATAACGGTTCTGCTAATCAGGTCGATCAAGTGTTTGCGAAAGGGTTTGCGGATATTGAAAATCACCCTCTGTCGAGTGACAGCTATAACTTGATGCTACGTACTTTAGTTAATGAGTATGGTGCGTATCTGAACCGAATGAATGTGCCATTGGAAGAGCTAGAGACTCAAGAAGCGCGAGCTAAATCGGTTCTCGACCTGTTTAGTCAGTGTCGATTGCTGTGTTCCATTCGTGAAGGTGACTTTGGTGTTAAAGGCCTCAACCACAGAATCGAAAGGGCACTTGCTGCAAGACGCTTGGTGAATCCGCACAACGATGAATTGTGGTATCACGGGCGACCAGTAATGGTAACGCGCAATGATCATGGCTTGGGCTTATACAATGGTGATATTGGTATCTGTATGCTCGAAGCCGATTCAACGACTTTAGAGTCAAATAGTGCGAATTCCGCACCTCGACTGAAGGTGTATTTTGAGTTGCCCGATGGCAGTGTGAAAGCCGTACTACCAAGCCGAGTCCCCGATCATGAAACCGCGTATGCGATGACGATACACAAATCTCAGGGCAGCGAATTTGATCTGACCTTGATGATCTTACCGCCAGACTTCAGCCCTATTTTAACGCGAGAGCTTATCTATACGGGTATCACGCGTGCTAAGAAACGACTGATGATGTTCAGTGATACCAATGTTTTGAAGCGTGGTATTAAGGTAAAAACAGAGCGAGTGAGTGGTTTAGGAAGTCGATTAACCAACTGACAGTCGGTGGTTTTAGTTAAGGTGCTGCTGGAAGTAAAACTATGAAATAGCAGGGTAAACCGTATACACAAAGCAACCATCCGTGGTTGCTCTGAACGTTATCAGGAATCAGTACCCAAAAACGCTCGAGTAAACGATATGTGGTTTATCTTGTATTTTGGTTGGCAATTCAAAATAAACTCTTTTAGATTTTCGCTCACAGGGAACACGCAGTGTACGTCTAACCCTTCTAAGAATTGGTTATCAGCCATATCCCAAAAACTTTGCAGCGAGTTACAAACAATGGTTCTCATATCAATGTTGCTCTTTTGCTGTTTATATTAACGAGCAGACTGATGACTACTAGCATGCTGATCGTTAACGGGTATAGCAATCCGTGCAGTGACCACCTGAATGTCATAGATTAAACATTCGGCGGCATTCCAATAAAAACGCTTGTCGATATTCATAAAGCGTGCAAATTCTATACAATTATAGCTGTGAATGAAAGTGCATATTTAATAAATATCACATTGAAAACGATTACATTTGCAATAGATTCTTTATTAAAGTGAGATTTTACTCCAAATTTAATTTATACATTTAACGCTAAAATCTTGGAGTTCCTTTGATAGTTGTACAAACCTTGCTTTTCCATTGGTAATTCATCAACCGTTATTTCGTAAAATCCTTGTTCACGGAACCAATGAAGGCTATGTGTCGTTAGGACAAAAATCTGGTTGATATCGCGAGATTTGGATTGATGACGCATGTAATCCAGCAATAACTGCCCACGATTTCCATCACGGTAATCAGGGTGGATAGCCACACACGCCATCTCTGCCATATGATCTTCCGGATACGCGTAGAGTGCCGCACAGCCGATAATCAGCCCGTCCTTCTCAATAATGGTAAAGCGGTGGATCTCTTGTTCTAACTGCTCTCTTGAGCGACGTACGAGAATGCCTTGTTCTTCAAGAGGACGAATGAGGTCAAAGATGCCACCAATATCATCAATTTGAGCTTGTCTTACTTGTTCGGCACTCGCCATCACCACTTGGGTTCCAATACCATCAAAAGAGAACAGTTCTTGGATCAATGCGCCATCGACTTTGTAGCTGATTAAGTGACAACGGGGCACGCCTGCTCGGCAAGCTGAGATCGCTCCTTTTAAGAAGCGCAGTGTTCCGGTACTCATGTCTTCGGCGGGGTTCTGAGATTCCGTTAAGCGTTCAAGAATTTGCTTAGCGTCTTTAGGGAAGAGTTCGGCGAGTACATTACCATTTTCGTCGGTTACCCCTTGCTCCGAACAAAAGCCAATCAGTTTGTCGGCTTTTAAACGGATAGCAACTTGTGTCGCAACCTCTTCCGAAAGCAGGTTGAAGCTTTCGCCGGTGACTGAACTGGCAATAGGCCCAAGAAGGACGATGGAACCTTGGTCAAGGGTGCGATTGATCCCTTCGATGTCTATTCGACGAATGCGTCCGCTGTGGCAGTAATCCGTGCCATCATCGACGCCTAAGGGTTGAGCGGTAATGAAGTTACCACTCATCACATTGAGTTGAGTTCCTGCCATCGGGGTGTTATTTAAACTCATTGAAAGGCGAGCGGTGATCGCAAGTTGTAGTTGCCCAGCCGCCTGCATCGCGACACCTAAAGAATATTCATCTGTGACTCTAATATTTTTATGGTAAGGCGTATGACAATCTTGTTTTTCTAACAGTTGATTGATCTGTGGTCTTGCCCCATGAACGAGAACAATCTTAACCCCAAGGCTATGAAGTAGGGCTATATCATTAATAATATTACCAAAGTTTCTATCGGCAACGGCTTCACCTCCCAACATAATGACCATGGTTTTCCCACGGTGAGCATTTACATAAGGGGTCGATTGCCTAAAGCCTTTGACTAGCGCCGTACTTCTTAATTTCACAGAATAAGTCTTCCTTGTTTATTTATTCGATAATTTAGCATTTAAATTCAAATCTGAACAACAACTTTTTGGAATGAAGCGCAAACTATTCTCATCTAGGCTTCGTTTTATAAACTGTCTCAGTGTACAATGCGTACAGCATCCTTATGAGTCGTAAACGAATGCAAAAAAATCCAGCAAGAAAGAGTAAGATTGATGAGATCGCTAGAGGTCTCTACAGTGGAGCAGAGCAGCGCAACAAACCTAAATTGAGACGGAAGGTCATTGAACGCAGTTTAATGGTTTTAGCTTTGGTGGGTTCGTTTGCCGTAGCTTCCTTGTTTGCCGATGTGTTTTATAGAGTGCAAGATGCGATAACGCCTAATAGTCAAATATATGGAACTTGGGTAGAGCAAGATGTCGCTCGTTATGCTGCGGATGAGTTTGTGCTGAGTGAAAATGGTGTGTCAGTGCGAGGCTCTGTTGTGTCGACTCATTTTGATTTCGATGGTAAGTACTTCGAATATAAGGCCGGCAATAAAACGTATCACTTCCGCATAACGAATTCTGATAAGACAGAAATGATGCTTGTATCGGATAATCACTATAATCCAGTCTTTCGTCTTAAAGGTCATATCGATAACTCAGTTCGATAGGTTATCTTATACCAATCGTAGTAAATAATTGGTCACCCTAGCTTGTTAAAAAACTCGATAACTTCGTTAGAATTTTTGATTGTAGAATAACTACTTATCAAAAAGATCTGCCTTGTTCTCAAGATTTTTTCCTACGCTATTTTTAATCACTTACTTACTGTGATTGGTATTATTGTAAACATTTACAATCTAAGATTGTGTTATCTGATCGTTTTTGTCATCCTCGATGCATAGAATATTTAGGATGACTCTTGTGATTAAAAAATGGCTTCCCCTTGTTGCTGCCTCTTTCTTATTTGGCTGTGCTCAACCCACTGATCTTGCCCAACAACACCTTGATGGTGAATTTCCCCGAACCTTAAATAAGGTCGATTTGGTTGAATCTAATAAACCAAGAGACTTCACCGCATTTGCAGAGCAAGCTGAGATGGTGGTTTCTAAATCCCCTTCGATGGCTAAAATCTATGAGCCGCTTTATCAGCAACTCAATGAATGGGCGGTGCTGAGTGGAGAGCCAAGCGAACTCGCTAATTTTGGCGTTCAAACAGCTCAATTAGGTGGTGGCGATAAGCAAGGCAATGTTTTGTTTACGGGGTACTTTTCTCCTGTAATGGAATTGCGACATGAAGCAAACGAAGAATATCGATTCCCTGTTTATGGGCTTCCAGAGTGTGATAAAGAGTGTCCTACACGCGAAGAGATCTACAACGGTGCATTAGAAGGCCAAGGTCTTGAGTTAGGTTACTCTGCAAACCGTATCGACCCATTTATGATGGAAGTACAGGGCAGCGGCTTTGTGCATTTCGGAGATGATGACACGCTGCAATATTTTGCATACGCGGGTAAGAACAACAAAGCTTACGTGAGTATCGGCCGTGTTTTGATCGAGCGAGGTTTAGTGCCACGCGAAAAAATGTCATTGAAAGCAATCAAAGAGTGGGTATTGGCAAATGATCCTGAAGTGGTAAAAGAGCTGCTTGAGCAAAACCCATCTTTCGTTTTCTTTAGCGCGAGAGATGATCTATCCGTAATGGGCAGCGCCGGTATTCCTCTATTACCGATGGCGGCAGTTGCGGGTGATCGTTCGATCTTACCTATGGGTACACCTATTTTGGCTGAGGTTCCATTGTTGAATGCCGATGGCACGTGGAGCGGCGCTCATCAACTAAGACTGTTACTGGTTTTGGATACGGGTGGTGCGGTTAAGCAAAACCATTTGGATCTCTATCATGGTATGGGCCCACGAGCAGGTACTGAAGCAGGCCATTACAAGCATTTTGGTCGGGTGTGGAAACTTGGCTTAGATGGCAGTGCGACTGAAGCGCCTTGGGCTTTACCACCTGAAAAGGTCGAGTAAGCGGCAATAAAATAGGGCATTGAAAGCGAATCGCTAATCCCCTAGACTTTTAATTCAAGAGTGCGTATAAAACGCACTCTTTTCTTTTTCTCAGAAATAAATTGGCGGCAACAATGCGTGAATTGACCACTCCAGCTTCAGAAAACTATGACCAACGATTTGGTGGCACTCGTCGCTTATATGGCAATAGTGAAGTCGACATACTTAGAGCGGCACACGTGTGTGTTATCGGTATTGGCGGTGTAGGTTCGTGGGCTGTTGAAGCGCTTGCTCGTACCGGTTTAGGTGAGCTGACTTTGATCGATATGGATGATGTGTGCGTGACTAACATCAACCGTCAGATCCATGCTATGTCTGGCACGGTTGGTAAGAGCAAAATCGAAGTGATGGCGGAGCGCGTCAAACTGATTAACCCTGAGTGTAAAGTGAACCTGATTGACGATTTTATTGGCCCTGATAATCAGGCTGAATATCTATCGAAAGAGTTCGATTTTGTGTTAGATGCGATTGATAGCATGAAAGCTAAGGCTTCATTGCTTGCGTATTGCCGTAGTAACAAAATCAAAGTGATCACTACCGGTGGTGCTGGTGGTCAAATCGATCCGACTCAAATCAAAGTGGCTGATCTGACCAAGACGATTCAAGATCCGCTCGCGAAGAAACTAAAAGACACTTTGCGTCGTCATCATAATTTCCCTAAGAACCCAGCGCGTAAGTTTGGTATCGATTGTGTGTTCTCGACTGAGCAACTGAAATACCCTCAAGCCGACGGCAGTGTATGTGCTGCGAAAGCAACAGCGGAAGGTCCAAAACGCATGGACTGTGCGACGGGTTTTGGTGCGGCAACGGTTGTAACGGCTACATTTGGTTTTGTGGCTGTTTCGCGTATTGTCGAAAAGTTGATTCAAAAGCACGCTAAGTAGTTCTCTATTATCTGCTTTACAGCACTAAACCTTTGTCACCTGTACATTTAGTCATAATCTATTGGATATTAAAATGATGTCATTCCCAAGCTCTCCATTTGGTACTGAAATTACCAGTGATGATATTGTCGCGAAAATGCAGACATTTAACGGTTGGGAAGATCGTTATCGCCAAGTGATTCAATGGGGTAAAAAACTGCCAACTATGCCTGATGAACTGAAAAGTGAGCAGGTGATTGTCTCTGGCTGTGAAAGCCAAGTGTGGTTAGTTTCTCAAAATATCGACGGTATTTGGCACTTTTGTGCGGATTCTGATGCGCGTATCGTGCGCGGTCTGATTGCATTAGTGATGGCTGCGTACGACGGTAAAACATCAGAGCAGGTTCAAGCATTTGATATTGATGGTTACTTTGAAAACATCGGTTTAATCACCCACCTAAGCCCATCTCGCGGTAATGGATTAAAAGCGATTGTTGCTCAAATCCAAGAGCTAAGTGCTTAATATCTCTTAGATACATAGAAACGAAAAGGGTTGACGCTACAGGTCAACCCTAAATAATTTCGCTACTCGTTATTCTTTACTATCTATAGCATATCAACGGCTTTTTCTATCGCCGCAATGAGCTTTTCAACATCATCCAGATTGTTATAAATACCAAATGAAATACGAACCGTTCCTTTCACATTAAGTGCATCCATTAATGGGTGAGCACAATGATGTCCTGCACGTACTGCGATACCTTGTTGATCCAACAGGGTTGCAATATCTTGGTGGTGAACGCCATCCATCACAAAAGTAATCACACTTGCGTTGGGTTGATACCCCAAAACCTGAATATCATCCAGCTGACTAAGTGCAAGGTAGGTCTCGTGCTGTAGTTGGTGGATATGATTTTCGACATCTTGCTGTGCAAAACCACTTAACCATTTTATTGCGGCGCTTAATGCTATGGCTCCTGCCACATTTGGCGTACCCGCTTCGAATTTCCCAGGCAGTTCAGAAAAAGTGGTGCCAGAGAAAGACACGCGTTCAACCATCTTGCCACCACCATGCCAAGGTGGCATCGCTTGGAGCAATTCTAGTTTGCCGTAAAGTACACCGATGCCTGCAGGGGCGTAGAGCTTGTGCCCTGAGAAAACGTAGAAATCCGCATCTAAAGCAGTAACATTTACAGATTCATGAACAATACCTTGCGCGCCATCGACCACAACAATCGCATTCATCTTGTGAGCTTTCTCGATCACTTCTTCAATCGGTTGACGAGAACCAGTCACATTAGTTATCTGAGCCAGAGCAACAATCTTGGTTCGCTCATTCAACAGAGCGTCAAAGGCTTCAAGATCAAACACGCAGTCCGATGTCATCGGTACTTTTACGACTTTCGCTCCGGTTTGTTCTGCCACAATTTGCCAAGGAACAATGTTAGCGTGATGCTCCATCTCACTGACTAATATCTCATCACCAGGTTGAAGCGTGCTTCTTGCGTACGTTTGAGCTATCAGGTTGAGAGCTTCGGTTGCACCACGAGTCCAAATGATCTCTTTTGAAGAAGCCGCGCCAATAAATTGAGCGACTTTGTCTCTGGCTGCTTCAAACTGACTGGTCGCGTTCGCGGTTAAGCTGTGGCTGCCTCGGTGAACATTGGCATTTTGTTTGGAGTAATATTGGCTAATAGCATCAATAACTACCTGAGGCTTTTGTGTCGTTGCCGCGCTGTCTAAATAAATCAACGACTGTTGATTGATGGTTTGTGATAGCGCAGGGAACTGCTCTCGGATGTGATTGATATCAAGCATCTATTCTTACCTAAAATCTTGGAAATTGGTGCTAGCGTTATGCTGAGCGGTATTGTTATTTTATCGCGACTTGTTAACCGTTGCTGACTAATCTTGATGATCCCAGCTATTTTCTCGCTCTTTAACCTGAGTAAACAGCTTTTGGTTAGCGGGAACTTTGATTTGATGCTTAAGTGCTGTCTTTATCAGGTGCCCGGTAATGAAGTCTATCTCTGTCTTGCGCTGGAAAAATATATCTTGCTTCATGGATGAGTTGTTCTGCGCCGTGGCTTGGATAACCTGTTTGACGCTTGCTTCCAATTCATCGGATGAACAAGCGATCCCTTCGGCTTGCATGACTTGCGTTAGCTCTTTAATGATAGAACTCAAAATATCCTCAAACCTTTTATCTGCAAGTTCGCCATTCTTGATTTGCTCCAGCCCAGTGAGTGGGTTGATAGCACAATTGATGGCGAGCTTAGTCCATAGTGCTGTTTTTATTTCTGAATTCCAACTCACGGCAGGTAAGGCATGTTCCAACACATCAACTAAAAAAGTGCACTGTTGACCCTTGAGGTTAAAAGCACCCAATTGAGTTTGGCCGATTCCTGTGTGGGATACATTGTTGCGATTGGGTTTAAATGCAGCCTGGGTGGTGGTCGCCAATATTACCGGGTGAGAGTCAATTTGAGCCGCTATCTGATCGACGGCTCCCATACCGTTGTGCATGAACATGAGGATGGTGTCAGAGTCTAGATATTGAAGTAACGGAGTGGTGGCTTCTTCTACTTGCCAAGCTTTGACCGTGAAAATAATCAAATCACTCGCTGATAGCTTTTCGATATTGTTGTTACTGAAGGAAAGTGAAGCTTGTCCATCAAGTGATAAGTCAATTGAGTGATCCGTGGAACGACTCCACAAAGCCACATTATGGCCAGATTGAAGTAGTTTTATCGCCCATAAAGAGCCGATAGCCCCTGGCCCAACAATAGTGATGTTCACAGCAATACCGAGATAAGAAAGTGGTGCTGCAAGGATAACGAGGCATTAAATGAAAGCAATAAAAAATGGCACCTGAGGGTTAATGCCGTTCACTTAAG
>NZ_JBFRQW010000027.1:120353-120481 GCF_041472735.1 Vibrio sp. 10N.261.46.E11 | reverse complement strand
AATCCCTATCCCTCCACCACTCTTAAAGATTAAACCGCTGTTTTTACAGCGGTTTTTTCGTATCTAAAGCCTCGAAAATCATCTTGCACAGAAAGGTAGCACAGATGTACTTATACCAATCGTAGTAA
>NZ_JBFRQW010000027.1:0-119529 GCF_041472735.1 Vibrio sp. 10N.261.46.E11 | reverse complement strand
CCTTGTTCTCAAGCCTTTTTCCTACGCTATTTTTGATCACTTACTTACTGTGATTGGTATTACTGTGATTGGTATTAGCAAACGAACCTTCATTTGAATGGTTTTTTGTTGGCTTGCTAGCTTTTTAAAATCAGTATTATTAAGGCTATCCATAGCGATTTTCTGTAAGAGTTCGACGGCCTCAATTAGATCATATTTTTACTTGAATTGGTATAAGACGCTCATGCCTCGACTAGGAACTCGTAAGCTCTATTTATTATTGACACCAAAGCTGACGGCCTAGGGACTTAAATCCTAAAAAGCAGCGGAAGTCGCTGCTTTTTTAGGTTTTGGAGTGTTCTGTTTGATTATTCGCTTGGCAGTTTAAGCTCGACTTGCTTTAGCGCGCGCAGATACATGAACCATGCACAGGTGCCGGCAAGCACATTACCTGCCATTGCGCCCCAGAATAGGCCTTCAATACCCGCAAGCTGAGAGCCAAACCACAAGCAAGGTAAGAAGAAGGCGAACAGACGCAGTGCAGAAATCGTTAATGCGGTATAAGACTTGCCCAAAGCGTTAGAAATAGAAACCATCAGCATACAGATACCCAAAGGCCCTAAGCTGATAGGAACGATCAGTAGGTGATAGTTCAGAATTGTTGATACTTCGTTGTCACTGGTCATGAGGTTCGCTAACCCGCCAGAGAACATCCAAGTGACCAGTGCGATGACCAGTTGGAAACCTAACACGAAGGTAACGGCAATCTTCACAAGACTACGTATGTTGCCAAGGTTCTTTTCACCCAACATGCGGCCAATCATAGGGGGCATCGACATCGTTAGTGCTAACACAGCCACAATAGAGAAGAACTCAAAACGAGAACCCAATGCCCAAGCTGCAACGGCTGCAGTGCCATAACCCGCAAGTAGCTTAGTTGCCAACATAGAAGAGACAGGTGGAAGCAGTTGGCTGATCATCGCTGGGCCCATGATATTACCTATGGAACGAACACTCTTGCCTATATCAAGGTCGTTCCAATCGAATGTCATCCAATGCTTCTTGGTGACCTTTGGTGCAACGATAAAGATACCCGCACCGAACGCCAAGATGGTCGCAATGGCGGCTCCATTGATGCCCATGTCGAGCGTAAAGATGAAAATCGGGTCCAATATTAAGTTGATGATACTGGTCGCGATCATCATTGAACCGGGCAGCATGGTATTACCATTGGCACGACACACACTGTAGAAAAAGTAGAGCAGTGCACCTGCCCAAGAGCTGGCTAGCCAATAGATCCAATAAGAATCAATGATCGGTAATACCGTCGGTGGCGCATCCAACAATTGTAAAATTGGCCCTCGCAGCAGATAGATGATGACGGAGAAAAGCGCGACACTCACGCTGCCCATCGCAATCACTAATCCACCAAGCTGCTTAGCGTAGCGCATTTCATTAGCGCCAATGGCTCTCGCGATGACCGCGGTTGTCGCGATACCTAACCCAACCTGAATACCAATGATGATCATCTGTATTGGAAGCGTGAAGCCTTGGACTGCGAGCGGCAGCACGCCCAGTTGGCCAATAAAAGCACTGTCGACAAGCTGGAAGCTCATTAGGGAAAGCACTCCAAACAGCATTGGCCACGTCATTGTATAGAGTTGTCGGCCAAGAGAAGGCGAGGGAGTTGCGGTAGTAGAATTCATAACGCTCTTATCGGTCTTGAAGTTAGGTTTGTATTGGTGACAAACCTCTCAATGAAGAATTGTGTAAAGGATAACGTAAGGTCAGCGCGATACCAATATTTGTTATGCTAGGCAGGTTATCTTTGTTGGCTTTCGGTGAACAAAAAAGCCAGTCGCGATGACTGGCTTTGTAGTATTTACTTTTTGTGAAATCGACTTTTGGGCGCTAAGCGTTACTTATTCGCAACGTTACCAAGCTTCAACCACGTGTCGATAACCGTATCTGGATTCAACGAAACAGAGCTGATGCCTTGTTCCATTAGCCACTCCGCTAGGTCGTCATGGTCAGATGGGCCTTGGCCACAAATGCCCACGTATTTACCCGCTTTCGCCGCTGCGTCGATAGCCATTTTTAGCATCGCTTTCACTGCTGGGTTACGCTCGTCGAATAAGTGAGCAACGTCACCTGAATCTCGGTCTAGGCCAAGTGTCAGCTGTGTCATGTCGTTCGAACCGATCGAGAAACCATCAAAGTACTTCAAGAACTCATCAGCCAAGATCGCATTCGATGGAAGCTCACACATCATGATGACTTTCAGACCTTGGTCACCACGACGTAGGTTAAACTTAGCCAGAATATCGATAACCGATGCCGCTTCGCTCGGAGTACGAACGAATGGGATCATGATTTCAACGTTCTTCAGTCCCATCTCGTTACGAACACGTTTTAGCGCTTGCGTCTCTAGTTCGAAACAGTCTTCGAATACTGGTGAGATGTAACGAGATGCACCACGGAAGCCCAGCATTGGGTTCTCTTCATGTGGTTCAAACGTTTTACCGCCAACAAGGTTGCTGTATTCGTTCGACTTGAAGTCAGACATACGTACGATCACACGCTTAGGCCAGAATGCAGAAGCGATAGTCGCGATACCTTCCGTTAGCTTGCTTACGTAGAAATCGATAGGATCTTTGTAGCCACGGATGCGCTGATTGATTTCTGCTTTGATCTCATCCGTTTGCTCATCGAAGTTCAACAGAGCTTTAGGGTGAATACCGATCATCTTGTTGATGATGAATTCAAGACGAGCAAGGCCAACACCTTCGTTTGGAATTTGAGCGAAGTCGAAGGCACGATCTGGGTTACCCACGTTCATCATTACTTTGGTTGGCAGCATTGGTAGCTCATCAACTTCAGAACGCTTGATCTCAAAGTCGAGTTCGCCGTTGTAAACGTAACCTGTTTCGCCTTCTGAACATGACACTGTTACGGTGTCGCCGTCATTTAGGCTGCTTGTCGCGGAACCACAACCAACAATTGCAGGGATACCGAGCTCACGAGCAATGATTGCTGCGTGACAAGTACGGCCGCCACGGTTAGTCACAATCGCAGAGGCTTTCTTCATCACAGGTTCCCAGTCTGGGTCTGTCATGTCAGTTACCAGTACGTCGCCTTCTTGAACCAGTGACATTTGGTCTAGAGAATCAACTAGGCGAACAGGGCCAGAACCGATACGTTGACCAATGGCACGACCTTCAACCAAGACATCCGCTTTGTTGTTCAGCTCGTAACGCTCGATAACGTTTTGGTCGCTTTGAGAGCATACGGTTTCAGGACGAGCTTGAACGATGTAAAGCTTGCCGTCGATGCCATCTTTTGCCCACTCAATGTCCATCGGACGTTGGTAGTGCTTCTCGATGATCATCGCTTGTTTTGCTAATTCCTTGATCTCTTCATCGTTCAATGAGAACTCGTTACGCTCTTGAGTATCCGTATCGATGATATCAACTTGCTTGCCGATCTCTTGGTTGGTTGAGTAGATCATCTTGATCAACTTAGAACCAAACGTCTTTTTAACAACTGGGTAGTGACCCGCTTCTAGCATTGGCTTATGAACGTAGAACTCATCTGGGTTCACCGCGCCTTGTACGACCATTTCACCTAGGCCCCAAGAAGAGGTGATGAATACCACTTGGTCGAAGCCTGATTCAGTATCAAGCGTGAACATCACACCTGAAGAAGCTTTGTCTGAGCGAACCATGCGCTGGATGCCCGCAGACAATGAAATGCCACGGTGATCAAAGCCTTGGTGTACTCGGTAAGAGATAGCGCGATCGTTAAACAGAGAAGCGAACACGTGTTTCGTTGCTTCGATAACCGCATCGATACCTTTCACGTTAAGGAAGGTTTCTTGTTGGCCTGCAAAAGAAGCATCTGGAAGGTCTTCAGCCGTTGCCGATGAGCGAACCGCAACAGACAATTCTTCGTTGCCTTCAATCAGTTCGCGGTAGTTATCACGGATATCTTGCTCTAGTGATTCTGGGAAGGGTGCGTCTAGAACCCATTGTCGAATCGTTGCACCTGTCTTACGCAGTGCGTCAACGTCTTCAACATCAAGTTCATCAAGGAGTTGGTGAATGCGCTCATCAAGACCTTTGTAGTCAAGAAAGTTGTTAAACGCATACGAAGTGGTAGCAAAACCATTAGGTACTGATACGCCAGCGTTGGCTAGGTTAGAAACCATCTCGCCAAGTGAAGCATTCTTACCGCCGACTTTGTCGACATCTTCCATGGAAAGGCCATTGAACCATAGGGTGTTATTTTGCATTTATTTCTCCAGAAACATAGCAAGCATTGTAGGGATTTAAAGGCAAACGATTACGTATCAGTTTAAAAAAATGTAAATTATTTTTTAAAGCTGTGGGGGACGTAATAGTCAGCAGGGTTTCGTTATATATATTATGGTTCCCATCCTACTCAAAATAATTTTAAACATTAAATAAAAAATGCAAATTGATATCCAAAGTCGTGATGTATTCTATGTTTCTGATGGAACGGCCATAACATGTGAGACTTTAGGGCATGTTGTTCTAGGTCAATTCCCATTCGAAGCTAATGAAAAAACCTTCCCGTTTGTCGAAAGTGAAGACAAACTTTCTGATTTATTGAAAGAGATCGAGATTTCATATCGAGCAACAGGCCATGAACCTTTGGTTTTTTTCTCGATTGTGATTCCGGAGATAAAACTCAAGCTGTTAGATGCGCCTGCGCATTGTTATGACGTGTTAGAAAGTATCGTGCAGAAAGTGCAAGATGATACGAAAATGGCGCCTAAGCCGAAGCTGCAACGTTCTCGTAGCGTCAATAAAGACTCGGACAAATACTTCGACCGTATTGCTGCTATCGAATACACGTTAGCGCACGACGATGGCATTACTTTAAAAGGCTTGGAAGAGGCCGACATTATCTTGTTGGGTGTCTCTCGCAGCGGTAAAACGCCAACGAGCTTGTACATGGCAATGCAGTTTGGTTTACGCGTAGCAAACTATCCGTTTATCCATGATGATATTGCTCGCTTAAGGTTGTTACCGGAGTTTGAGATATATCGCCATAAGTTGTTTGGTTTGACGATTGATGCGGAAAGGCTGACCGAGATCCGTGAGAATCGATTGGCAGGTAGCGAGTACGCAAGCGACTCTCAATGTTTGTATGAGCTGCAAACGGTAGAAGGTTTGTTCAGGCGTGAAGCCATTCCATACATCAACACCTCGTCACTGTCTGTTGAAGAGATTTCGACACGAATCTTGGAACGTACAGGTTTGCGACGCCAACTTCTTTGATCTTTCGTTTGTGATCTAGCGATCTTGCTGCTTTATTCGAGGTGGCAATTTCATCAGCGTCCCTGAAAATAACAACCTATTTCTGATAAAGCCGTAAACGTAAAACCCAAGTTAAGTGTATTTTAATAAAAAGCCCCAGCTATAAGGCTGGGGCTAATAATCAAATATTACTGTTCAACCGACTTAACCAAAAAATGATCTATAGTTAAGTTCTCACCTGGTTCAATCAATTTAAACTCTACTTTCACTACATCGCCTTTTGCTTTAAATGCGTTTAGCGTAAGTTTCAAAGCCTGATCAGTTGCGTCTACATTGTGCGCGACTTGTCGGCCATCAATAAATACATCAAAAGGCTTTTGCCCTTTTTCTATCATGGTTTCAATCGTGTAGCTATCGCCTTCTGTAGCATAGAACGCGCTTTGAAGGCTTCCATCACTTAGCCATTTTGTCTCGTTGAAATCAACGTTGCCAGCGCGCCAGTAAGAATAAAATGCATGTAAGTTATCAATATCGTTTTGTGTTTCCGGCGTCCATTTGATAGCGTCAAAATCAATTGGCTCGGCATAGCTAAAGCCATGTTCTTTCATCGTCTTGTGAATGAATGGTAAACGCGCGATCACATCATCAAATGTATCAGTCCAGCCGCCGATTTCACTGGTGCTATACTGCAAACCAATCTCACCGATTAAGTAAAGTTCACCGTCTTTTTCAATAGTGATACCTGAACCGGAATCACCATGAATAGTAAGCCAGTTTAAGTCCGTCTTTTCTAATGTACGGAAATCATATGAATATTCAGCAAGCCAGCGATCTTCATATTCACTGTGCATTACCTGTTTAGTTCCGCCGTTTCTGTGGTTGTAATTGCCGTAACCAATTTGATTAACCTGGTAAACTTTCGAGTAATCAAACATCCCCTCTTTAGGTAGTTTTGCTGGCTCGATTTCTGTGATCGGCGTATCTAGTCGAACAAGGGCGAAATCACCAAAACCGCGATCATTCCTATATGGGAAATTGTATTCTCCAAATTGACCTTTCGGATCTGTGCTAGCAACTTTGCGCGTTACCTGCTGATAAACACCTTCTTCGTCTTTCTCGTATGAATAACAGGTCACAGTGTTTTGATATCCGTCAGACTTAGATCCGCTTACATGGCTTGCAGTAACTACCCAAAAAGGATCAATTAGCGTTGCTGAACCTGCATTCATCTTACAAGCAAAATCAAACTTTGTTTGCAATGCAAATTCTTTGTGTTGTTGAACTGAACGATCAAATCGGGTTAAACCAGCATTTGCAGAGAGTGAGGCTAAAACCGCCGTTGCAATTAATAGCTTTTTCATTATTCCACCTCACTTAAATTGATTGCTTCTAGTGCATGGTACGGATCGTCATTTTTCCAGCTGAATTGATCGTTCTTTGCTTTGTATGTAATTGTTAGCTCATCTGTTACCGTATGAGTTGAAAATTGGACGCTGTTCTTCGTCGTTGATATGTGCGATGGGTAGTAGTTTGTAATGGTTACACAGTCATTTTTCAAACATGCTGTGAACTCTGACATAGCCAGCCAGTTATGTGTATACAGATCTAGCTTGAACTCTCCAGCCTTACCGGGTTTTACGGTAAACTCAAAGCCACCGCCGGGCTTGACGAGAATTGCATGATTTGATTCACCTAGAAAATCTCTAGAGCTGCCACTGTTCCAAAAATATTCATTGCCGTGAGCTGGTTTTAGATGCTGGAATTTAAACTCACCGAATGTTCTAACATCGCTGATAAGATTTGTTCTTGGCTTTGATTGTGAACGGTTTTCACCGTACCAAAAAGCCCAATCTATGCCGTTTAAATCAACAGTATCAACATATCTAAATTCACTATCTCTCTCTGTTTTGTATCCGTGAAATTTTGATGTGACTAAAAGCGTTTCGCTTTGTTCCGTAGAAATATTGGAAAGTGTTGCTGTTTCTGATGCAATTAATCCGCTGGAAATTAATGCAAGTGATAAAAGTTTAAGCTTCATCATCAGTCCTTTTTATAGAAAGTCGCTGAATCATATATGGTAATTATGAAGCAAATGTAAGCGGTTTGTAAGAGTGTATTTTGATTGAATAAAGATCAAAAAGAGCGTCATGATGTCGTGATGATAATTTGACGATCTATATATCTAAGACAAATTTGATTCATCCCATTCAAACCGTTTCTCGGCTTCGTAGGTTCGTCTAGTTACTGATTTCATGCCACTTTCCAATTTTCTGATTGGGCAATGTCAGCTTTATTTAGGACGAGTCAGAAATCAATTTGGAAAATAAATAAAAACCGAAGCACTAGGCTTCGGTTTTTTAGTCTATTTAAGCAGCCCGACACCAAGCTCCTTGCTTTTGCGTTCCATCCAGCGATCAATTTCCGGTGGCCATTCAATACTTGGCTCTACGTAGAAACCACGAAGCATTGAGAAATAAAGAGCTTGATCAACCAAAGGTAGCGATGATTCACCATTCTCAAGTTCCATGAGAAGCTCTGCATCTTTTAGCAATGGGTTAATCAGTTGAACGTATTGTGGGGTCTTTTCTAAGAGTTCTTCAAAATTAAAGCCTTCGGTCTCTTTACTAACACGCCAAGCTTCTTTTGCTCCTGCAGAGCGATATTCAGCCAAGTCAAGATTCCACCAACGTGGGCGCCCGATCTGTTGAGTGAGAGGGAAAGATCGGCTTTGGAAAAGTGCAGCCTGCTCTGAAGGTTCACGTTGCTCATCACTTGATTTAAAATCCATGAAATAAGCAATGATGTCTAGGCTTTCGGCCATAATACAGCCATCGTCTTTTTGTAATACAGGCACCATCTTTTTACCGATCAGATCGATAAGCGTTTGGGCGTCATCATAATCGACAGAGACAAGATCGATGTCCAAGCCTAGAGATTGAGCAATGTAGGCTACTCTTGCACAGAAAGGGCAGTGGTCGTAAATATAAAGCTTCATAGCTTCCCTCAGTTCAGGTCATTATAAATATAAGATAATGCTAATGTACCAGAAGATCTTGCGAATACTAAGCATCAAGAGTAAATAAGTACTTGGTGTGAATACTCTTTGATTGATTCTATTGTCTGTTGGACTCGGTTTTACTGCAACGAGTAAACTAATGGGAAGGCTATTAAGGAATCTCAGGCACAAAAAAGGCCCTAGCTGTTCACTCTAATGCAGAAGAGTGAAATCAGCCAAGGCCTCAATTTTGTTACCTTTAGCAGAGTGACTACTAAAAGAGGGAGCGGTTAAACTATGCTTTTTTAAGGTCTTTTGCAGGGTAAGTAAGCGTCATTATTGCGCCTTCTACTGTTGTAACGTGAACGTAGCCGCCACCAGCACTTAGGCCAATTACAACCATTTCACCTAGCTCAACACCTTTTGTTGCTACAACGCGATCATCAACTGAAAACACTTTACACACCTTCAATAAATTAAATTAATACGATAGATATCGAACGCGGATTTAAACAGATGGTACCCCGATCAACTAATCCGGTTATTTATCGTAAAGATTAAATTTAGTTATGTACAAGTCAATATTTTTTAAAAATCAGTTGGTTAACCTAGCGATGATGTTATTTATCGGCAGGATAAACGACACCAACTTGCTGACGCATCTCTGTAATTAACTTGGCAACGGTTAAAGCACGAAGTTTGGCTTGAGCTTGTGTGGCTTTATCGCCCTCAATACAGCCTGCAAAGGCTTGCGCTTCATAATTCATTGAGTTTTCGCTCTGTGCTTGAGTGAGGTTTTCAATGCTGCCATCACGGTAGCGGATCTTAACGTCGGTGCATTCTGCAATGTGATCGATGATGATCGCTCCCTGTTCGCCTTGGATCTCGCTTGGTGCGTAAGAGTCGCTGACTTTAGAGTGAGCAAGAGTCACGTCAAACTCTGGATATTGGAAGATCGCACAGCCATGCGCATCCACACCGGATTCAAGCAACTTTGCAGAAGCTTGAGCATTTTCAGGCTTACCAAACAGAGCAACCGTTGCCGCTACACAGTAGAAACCAATATCGACGAGTGAACCGTTCGAGAAGGCCGGGTTGAAGGTGTTTGGGTTCTCGCCGTTTAAGTATTTCTGGTAACGCGATGAATATTGACAGTAGTTGATGTGCGCTTTATGCACTTTGCCTATCTTTTTTAAGCCGAGTTGAACTTGCTCAAAGTTCGGTAGAAACTGAGATTTATACGCCTCAAACAGCACCACGCTGTTCTTCTGAGCGACCTCAAACATCCGTGTTGCTTCTTCAATATTCGATGCGACAGGCTTTTCACAGATGACATGCTTGCCGTGTTCCATCATCAAGATGGATTGCTCGCAATGCAGTGAGTTCGGAGAAGCGATGTACACAGCTTTGACCGTGTTGTCATTTGCCAATGCGTCGAGTGAGTCATACATCGTTTCAACGTCAAATTCTTGGGCGAACTGCGCCGCGCTGGCTAGATTTCGTGAATAAACAGCAGCCAACTGCATCGATTGTGATTCATGAGCAGCTTGAACAAATTTCTGTGTAATCCAATTGGTTCCAATTACAGCGAACTTAATCATAGAGGTATCCAGTCGTTAGTGTATTGATTCTGCATAGATAGTAGCACTCAACGACTAGCATTGTTTCCGAGATTTGCGGAACAATTCGCTAAGATCTTTAGCCTGATATTAATATGAACTCATTCATACCTGAGTATGCGGAGCATCATAATAAAGTCTTTTTGTGCTGGTTAGGAGCTAGGAGGTGCAGGTTTAGTTTCAGTGATCGATTGTATTCTCTAAATTAGTGGTTTATCGGAAGTGTTTTAATATAAAAGACTCAATATCTAAAGAATGAAGAACTATTGATTATATCTTCTCGTCAATTCTTAAGGAGTATTATACAAGTCGAATAGATATGCAGTTGTATTTATATGCAATCGCGCAATTAACCTATGGTGTTTTAATATCATTTTGTTTAGCAATCGATAACATTTTAAGACAATAAAATGTTATCGATTGGGAGAAAACTACGTTACATAGTCACGAAGTTGAACATAATTGGAATAATGAACAACATTTGTTTTAGATTGGTTCTAATTATGAGAAATAGGGGGGTTACTTTTGTTGATATTTATATTAATTTCTTATGGGTTAAATTATTAGCAATAGGTGTTTTTTTACTGTGAAATCTATCATCATTTCGTTGGAGCGAAAGTCAGAGCGATTTTTATCTAGCCAAGAACAACTTTTAAATATTAAAAAACTAGACATAGAAAAGCTGAGTGGCGTTGATGCTAGCTTATCTAAAGACCACCCTTTGATGAAGCGTTATGATGAAGCAGCCTTTTATGCATTGAATGGAAGGGTTGCGGTTCCAGGTGAAATAGGGTGTTACAGTAGCCACTATTTGGCATGGGAAAAGTGTATTGAACTGAATCAGCCAATTATCATCTTTGAAGACGATGTTATGGTTGATGTTGATGTCTTCGAAAAAACGGTTCAACACGCCAGTGAGCATATTGAAGAGTGTGGTTATATTCGGTTAGAAAATTATTCTAACAAAAGAGAATATAACTATGTTGTTGAAAATCTAGATGACGAACAAAGTCTAGTGCGACATATTAAAACACCGTTATGTATGACTGCTTATATGATCACACCTCATGTGGCAAAAACGTTTATAGAAAAAAGCGATCGATTCCTGTACCCAGTTGATGTCTTCATTAGAAATGTATGGCTTCATAAACAACCAACCTATGGTGTATCTCCTGCTGGTTTAACTGGAGGGGCCGCGGAATCCGTGATCGGCGAAAGAACATTCCGTATTAAAAAATCACTCCGTATTAAAACTCTAAAATTCTTAAGTAAGTTTAGAGATGTCGCCATGAATGGTTTGTTCAATTTGACCTATACGGTAACAATCAAAAAAAGCAGACCCAAAATGTTTAACGGCTTTTGAACGTTTTTTATCTGATTGATTTTGCTTCATTAGTTTAGAACTCACCGAGATTTAGATATTAATAACAGCTCCCAATTGGGAGCTGTTTTTCGTTATCGCGTTATGTGATTAGTAGCATTAAGCTCTGACTAGAAAGTTTTGTTAAAAGAGTAGGACGGTGCACAACTAAGCTATTTTTGCTAAGGTGTTATTGAATGTAAAAAAGGTAGTGATATTCAAATCCGGACCGCCAAGGTAACTGATATTAGCTCGATCTTGGAGCTCTCTGAACAGATAAACCGTCAACACCACCTTGGTGCTCCTATGGTGTTTGCGCCAGCCTCACAGGGTTTAGGTGATAGTGAAGAATATTGGTTGGGATTGATGCTTGATTCGGTTGGCGCTTTCTTTGTTGCGGCTGACGATCAACAGGTGGTTGGCTTCTTAGCTGGGAAGGTAACGCAGAATAAAGGGGTTAGCTTTATTCAGTCGCATAAGGTGGCAAGGGTGAATACGATTGTGGTGAACGATCAGGTTCAGAGTCAAGGCGTCGGCAGAGCGCTGATGAAGTCATTCAATCAATAGGCGCAAGCGAGTGGTGCTATCGAGCTTAGGTTAGAAGTGATGGAGTTTAATCAGCAAGCTAAGGGTTTCTATGAGTCGTTAGGAATGGAAACTCAGTCACGAACCATGTCCATGCGTTTTGAGGAGATTTGAGGGTGCGTCTGTTTTGGTCTTTATTACTGTGTTTACTGTTTGTGGTTCCGAACGCGAATGCTGAGCAGGTCGTAGTCGAGAAAATAGTCTCTGACGCGACGGCGATCGAGACGATTGTATTCGAGTCGGCACCAGCTCACTCTCAGCGTGTCTCAACGTCTTCCTCTAACTCAACCTCTTCAGTGATCTCAAATTTCAAACATGTGATTATTGTGGATGATGTTCTTAGCCGTAACTCTGGCGAACAAGTTGCCCAGCTGTCTCAAGGTTCATCTAAACGTCTTCCTCAAAGCTCTTCTCAACAGTCTTACACTCTAGCCGGTCCCTCTTCTGAGATAGATTCGCTGTCGCAAGTGGTTACTTTAGTCAAAGTTGATAAATCGAAACGTAGAATGTACCTACTTAAGGGTGATGAGGTCATTCAAGAGTTTCGTATTGCGTTAGGGAAACAACCGAAAGGGCATAAACGTTTTGAAGGAGACAACCGAACACCTGAAGGGGAATACCAGCTCGATTATGTGATGGAAGAATCGGATTTTCACCGCTCGGTGCATATCAGCTACCCGCAACCTTCGGATATGCAGTGGGCTGAAGAAAATGATGTCGACCCTGGAGGGAACATCAAGATTCACGGTATTAAAAATGGTGAGCGCCGTTCACCGAGCTTTATTCAAAGCTTTGATTGGACGGATGGTTGTATTGCACTAACCAATCAAGATATGGATGAGTTCATCCAACTCGTAAAAATGGGTACTCCTATCCATATTGAATGGTAGTAATTGGTACCCTCTTTTCTTAATCATTTTCCGAAATCAATTCGCGCAGTCAATTTCCGTAATCAATTCGTAAAAACAACTTCCAAAATTAACCGTTAAAGCCAGTTACAGTAAGACTCGACCTGCACTGAATATCGCAATCACGATCAGCAATGCAATCGTGACTGGCTTAAACTTCGCTCCACCAAATCTCTCGAATAGTTTAGAACCCACATAACCGCCAAACATGCTGCTTGGTAACAATGCAAAAGTAAGCCAGACCACCTCGCGGTCGACTAATCCTGCGATAGATGCCGATACAAACGCACTGGAATCTGCCAACACAAAGAACGCAATCAAGCCAGCTCTGGCTATATGCGGAGCAACTGGGCTTGCCAATGCGTGTGTACCAATCGGAGGCCCTGACATTGAAGCTGCGCCGTTCATTATCCCAGCAAGGCTACCTAGAATATAGGGAGTAAATCTAGGCTCTCTTTTGTACTGGAACCCTTTGTAGATCATAAGTGCAGACGCAAAGATAAAAGCACTGATGATCAAAATGATCGTGTCTTGGCTAACCGATTTGAGCAACAGTAAACCTAAAGGTGTGAAGGCCAAGCAAGGGACAAATACCTTTGAAACCCAGCGCCAATCTACGTGATGTTTTACCTTCGGCAGCAATTGGATATTGCCTAACAGGTCGATCAGCATGAAAACGGGAACCAGTTCGATAACAGGGGCGAATAACGCACTTAATGGCAATGCCACTAAGGTGAAACCGAAACCTGAGAAGCCACGAACAATAGCGGCGAAAATGAAGATTGCACCCAAAATTGGGAAGGTTGGACTAAAAATGAGATCCATAAATTAAGTAACCAATGAAGCTGTCTAAATAGAGCGAGCTAATAAAACCAAGTGAGTAGCGGAATGTACTCCTACTCACTTGTGTTTGCTACCTAATTTTGAGGTTTCCCGAGAGTTAGTTTTAAAGCCTCTCGGGGTTGTTTTTACAGTATTCGCTTGGTCAATTTATAGAGGTAAATTGATTCGGGAAATCAGTAAATACGGCATCTACTTTTGAGATGAATTTGAAGTGAGACGGATCGTTTACGGTGTAGCACCATGTTTGGATTTTTGCTTCACCTAGTGTATCGAGATCGCTCTGATTCACGTGTTCGTAGTTCATGTGGCAGCTGAACGCTTTAACTTCGTCAATCAACATCAAGTCGGCTTGAGTCAGTTGCTCTGTAATTACACCAACGCGGTATCTCGGCAGGTGACGAGCCATTTCAGAAACCACTTGATGGCTGAAACTTGAAAGCAGCACTCTGTCGGTGTCTAGATTTGAACGAATCAACTCTGTATGTAGCAAATCAACGACATGAGGGGCTTGATGTCGACTGTCGACTTTAATCTCTAAGTTGACGCTGAGATCATGCTGCTCAACAAGCGCGAGCAATTCTTCCAGCGTCAATATTCTTTCACCAGCGAACTGCTTAGACTTCCAACTGCCAAAATCAAGCTGACGCAGTTCTGCAAGGGTGTGTTCGTCGACACGACCTTTGCCATCGCTGCAGCGCTCAAGGGTGTGGTCGTGACAAACCACAAGTTGATCATCCTGAGTTGGCTGAATATCTACTTCAATCCATTTCAAACCGAGTTTAGCGGCTTGTTCAATGCTTGCCTTGGTATTTTCTGGATGAGTACCTGCTACACCCCGATGACCTACGATGATAGACGACATAATTAATCCTTCTTAAAGACGCACCGTAAAAACGCAATAAATATCAGTGTACTCGATTAAGCGAGAGCCGTCGTTAAGCTTGTCGTATCTTCGTGTGGCTCCTGTGATGTGAAATTATTTGGGTGAATGCGTTTGCCATGATTGTCAAAAATATGCAGGTTGGATTTATCGATTCTTAGCCCTAGGGGGACAGCTTGGCACAGTGTCGTTTCGGGTGTGACTGCAATGAAGGGCTGCTCGTTCACCAGACCATGAACCAATTGATTTGGACCCAAAGGCTCAACCACACTGATACGCAGTTCAAGAGGCAAGGTGTTCATCATCAATTCTGAACCAATTTCAGAGTGCTCTGGACGAATACCAAGTGTGATCGCTGTATTTTTTACGTGGGCGTACTCGGGTAAGTACATTTGCTGATCACCAATCTCAAGGTATCCGTCATCGAGTGTTGCTGGTAAAAAATTCATTGCAGGGCTGCCAATGAAGCTCGCCACAAAAGTACTGGCTGGCTGGTGGTAGACTTCTCGTGGCGTCCCGACTTGCTCTATCTGGCCTTTGTTGAGCACCACGATTCTATCAGCCAGTGTCATGGCTTCGACTTGGTCATGAGTCACGTAAACACTGGTCACGCCAAGTTCGCGTTGCAGTTTTTTGATCTCTAATCTCATGTGAGCACGCAGTGAGGCATCTAGGTTCGACAAAGGCTCATCAAACAGGAACAGTTGAGGGTCGCGTACAATCGCTCGTCCCATAGCAACACGCTGGCGCTGACCACCCGAAAGCTTGGCTGGCTTGCGGTCTAGGTACTCTTCGATTCTCAGTGTCTTGGCGACTTTCTCAATTTTCTCTTCAATAAGGTGCTGACTAACACCTCGGTTCTTTAAACCATAAGCGAGGTTTTTGTAAACCGACATGTGCGGGTAGAGCGCATAATTTTGGAAGACCATTGCGATATCACGCTGAGCTGGCTTTTCGTTATCAACACGGCGACCACTTAAGTGAATCTCGCCACCAGAAATGCTTTCCAAGCCCGCAATGGAACGTAGGATAGAAGACTTGCCGCAGCCCGATGGGCCAACCAACACAAGAAATTCACCCTTTGCGATATCAAGTGAGACATCTTTCACTGCACGATGACCGTTCTCATAAGTCTTTACCAAGTTTTTGATGCCTAACATGGTAGGTGCTTTGTGCGTACGATCGTGAGTGGCTTGGGTGTGCCCTAACGTTTGTTTTAACTTTGGCATCGGGGTGTCCTCTGATTTTTGCGGAGAAGCTGGGTGAGACGTCTTGTACTCATCGAGTGATTGAATGCGGTTATCGGTCATTTGAGTTGTGTCGTTGCTATTTTTCACTTTCTACTAGCCCTTTTACAAACCAACGCTGAAATACAACCACCACTAAAACGGGTGGCAACATAGCTAAAATCACCATGGCAAAAACATAGTCGTAGCGCGGTAAACTGGTTTCATTGATGTTGTTGAGTACTTGTTTGATGCCCATCACGATGGTGTTGTAGCCTTCGTCCGTGGTCATCATGATTGGCCACAAATATTGGTTCCAACCCACCACAAACATGATGATGAAGATCGCGGCGATCATGGTTTTAGACAGTGGCAGTAAGATGTCGACAAAGAATCGAAACGGACCTGCGTTATCCAACTGTGCAGCTTCTAATAATTCATCGGGGATGGTTTTGAAGAATTGCCTGAAAAAGAAGGTTGCGGTGGCTGACGCGATCAGAGGTAGAATTAAACCTGTGTAGCTATTAAGCAGCCCAAGCCCAGCAACCACTTCATAAGATGGGATAATACGAACCTCTAGTGGTAACAGCAGGGTTACGAAGATCAGCCAAAACCAAGCCGTGGCGTAAGGCAGCCTGAAGTAGACCAAAGCAAACGCGGCCATCATCGAAATGATGATCTTACCGATCGCAAAACCTAGTCCCATGATCATCGAATTGGCGATCATTTTGCTAGCGGTGACTTCACCACTGAAGCCCATGCTTTTGTTCCAAGCTTCGCTATAAATGGCTGTAAAGTTATCGCCCGGTAACCACTGCAAGCCATCGCTGACAATGGTGTTTGGGTTATGCGTCGAGCTGGCGAAGATTAGCCAAATAGGGACCAACATGAACAGCATCCCAGCAATTAAAATTAGGTGGTCAGAGATCTTATTACTTTTCATAAATAACTCCTGTCGCGTTAAAACCTAGCTGTAGTGGGCTAGTAATGAACACGCTTTTCTACAACGCGAAACTGGATAAATGTAAGAGTGAGTACCAGTAGTAACAACACAACAGATTGTGCAGAGCTGCCGCCTAAATCTGCGCCAACAAACCCATCTCGATACACCTTGTACACTAACGAAGTAGTGCCGCCACCAGGGCCGCCGTTGGTCATGGTGTCTATGACACCAAAAGTTTCAAAGAACGAGTAGGTGAGGTTGATGACCAGAAGAAAGAAGCCTGTAGGTGCGAGTAGCGGGAAAGTAATGGTCCAGAAACGTTTTGAGTCGCTGACACAATCCAGCATTGCCGCTTCTTTTACCGCGTACGAGATTGATTGAAGCCCCGCCAGAAAGTAGATGAAATTCACCGAAACCTGTTTCCACACGGACACCAAAATCAGAGCAAACGTGGCATCCATCGGATCGGTCTGGAAGCTGAAATCCCAACCCACCACTGCAAATACCTCCGTGAATACGCCAATGTGCGGGTTAAACAGGAAAGCACCAATAACGCCTGCAATCGCGGGAGCAACGGCATATACCCAAGTGAGGGTGACTTTGTAAGCCCCTTGGCCATGAATGATGTTGTCGGCTTTGACGGCGAGCAGCAGCGCCAACGCTAGCGACAAGAAAGACACCACGATCGCGAACATCAGAGTGAAGCCAATCGAGCTTAGGTACTCACTCGATTCGAATAGCATTTGATAGTTTTCAAACCATACGAATATCGATGAGGTTCCCCAAGGATCTTCTAGCATGAAGGAGAGATACACCGCCTTTGCCGCCGGATAGATAAAGAAAACCGCGATGATGAGTATCTGAGGTGCCAAAAATAAATAAGGCAGTGGAGAATGAAAAAATTGTTGACGTCGTTCCACAGGGTAATCCCTAAAAATAATTACAGTGGCCAATATGAGCGGCCGTTACCATTAGCGCGATATCAAGGCATGCATCCCGTTGAGTTATCATTGTTGGAGCAAGAAATGGCGCTAATGAATAATCTCCTCACGCCTTGCCATTGCGTTTTTTAACGATGCAGTGACAAGTCGTGAGGAGCGATGAACGGCTCTGATTCTCTAAGCTTTAAGCTTGTGAACAGTTTCGTTTCATTAATCGATCCCGATCTAGTTATTAACCGATCTAGTTCATGGTGCGAGCGAAGCGTTTCAGTAGCTTACTACTTTCATCTTCGACTTTGTCTAGGCTGTTCTCGACGCTAGAACGGTCAGCGAAGATGTTGTCGAACTCACGATGCATCACTTCACGGATCTGCGGGTAGTAACCTAAGCGGTAGCCTTTAGTCCACTCGCCCGGTTTTAGACTCAGCTGTTTAACACCCACTTCTGCGTCGGGTTGCTCTTTGTAGTAGCCAGACTCTTTCGCTAGTTCATAGGCAGCAGTTGTTACAGGTACATAGCCTGTTGTTTGGTGCCAGTAAACCTGAGTTTCAGGCTTAGTTAAGTAATCAAAGAACGCAGCAACACCTTTGTCCTGTTTCTGGTCATGGCCATTGAGTGCAAACAGAGCGGCACCACCAATGAAGGTTAAGCCTGCATCTGGGTTAACTGATTTCCAGTAGGGAAGGTAGGTGGTGCCTAGTTCGAAAGGTACGCGGTTACGTAAGCCACCGAATGAACCAGAAGAACCCATCCACATCGCCACTTCTTGACGTTCGAAAGGTGTTTGGTTTGCATCCCAATCGCTGCCGTAATACTTGTAGTAACCTAAATCTGACCACTCTTTCATTTTGCTGACGTGCATCATCATGTCTTTGGTATTGAACATGATCTTAGTGGATAAGCCGTCGTAACCATTGTTTTGGTCTGCGACCGGTAGATTGTGGCGAGACTTAAAGTTTTCAAACATGATCCACGGCGTCAGAGATTGAGAAAACGCAATGTGCCCTTCGGCCTTCAGTTTCTTAGCAACAACTTCGAGTTCTTCATAAGTCTTAGGCGCCTCGGTTCCCACTTCTGCGAGAAGATCTTTGTTGTAGTAAAGAACCGGTGTCGAGCTGTTGAAAGGCATGCCGACCATCTTGCCTTGGTTGTCGGCATAGAAGTTACGAACGCCCGCTAGGTAGTCGTTCGAATTAAAGTTGTAGCCCGACTCAACCAGAATATCCTGTACTGGTTTCGCGACACCTTTGGCGTTCATGATGGTGGCTGCACCCGCATCGAAGACTTGTAGAATGTTTGGTGCTTCGCCTGCTCGGTAGGCCGCGATCCCCGCTGTTAAGGTCTCTGTGTATGACCCTTTGTAGATTGGCGTGATCTCGTAATCATCTTGTGACGCGTTAAAATCGGTCGCAATTTTGTTTACTGTTTCTCCAAGCTGGCCGCCCATTGCGTGCCACCAAGTAACTTGAGTCGTTGCGAACGCCGGCATTGCTGCTGTCGCAGAAAGAACGCCTGCCAAAATTAGCTTATTCATCTTCTTTTCCTTTTGGATGAAATCGATATAGAGGTATTGAATTTGAGTATTAACGAGACGGTAGGGGTATCGTTTGAAGCTATCTTGAACAGGACGTATTTCACTTACGTGGCTAAACCGTTTCACTGATATGAAAGATTCATTTCGATTTCATTTAAGAGAGAAGTTATTGATAGTTTTGATATTTACTGTGTGCGGTTTTTAAGAGGTTTGTTGTACAATGCTCGCTCAATATTTGTTCAATAAAAAAGCCTCTCGAAGGAGAGGCTTTGAATAAGCTAGAGCTTGTAAAAATCAGCTCAGTTCTAGTGTGCGATATCGAGTTGGTTGTCTTTCACGCCGTTAATGCGGAACCAACCAGCGATACTGAATCGCTCTGTGTTTGTCGGCAGTACCTCGTGTGGGAACTGTTCAGACAAGAACACAAATAGACGACCTGACTTTGGTGGAATGGTCGCGATGTGGTTGTCTTTCAGATCGTAAACCACAAGCTCACCTGCGTCCTCTTCTGTCCACTCGTCATTCATGTAGAACACGGTAGTCAGACGGCGGTTCTCATTGCCTTTGAAGCAGTCTAAGTGCTTCTGGTAGAAGTCGCCTTTTTCGTATTTAGCAAAGTGCGCTTCGTACTCGAACAGACCCAAAAAGAACGCTTGGTTTGCCGCTAAACGAATTTGTTCCATCTTGTCTAGGAACAGAGAAGCTGGCTCGCCCATGTCGCGGCGTACCCACTGAATTTTGTCACTACGAATGGTCGACTCTCGTGTTACTTCATCGTTACGGCCAATCCTAGCCTTTTTCCAGTTCTCTGGAATGCAATCCCTCAATGCCACCACTTCTTCATGCGTTAAGAAGTCATCCCAAACAAAGTAACCTTGGGTAGAAAGAGCATCGATTAGTTGGTTCATGTATAGCACTCAGACAATAAATTAGAGGCGCATATATAGTCCTAATAACTCAGGTCAACAAATCACGTATTTTGTCGTCACGATAAAAGTGCTGAAGATCATGATGTTTTGATGCAATTGGCCAATTAACAAACTTGTTACAACTGAGCGTGAGTTTGCTATGGTATAGGTCTGACCAGTTGGTTTATCACAAGGAGTGGGTTTGCAGCTGCATACCATTAAAGGTTACATCCAAGACATGTACTTGGTGGAGTACCCAGACAAATTACTGTTGCTTGATGGCGCGTGTCGAGCCGACATCCCACATTTGAAGACTTTCATTGAAACCGAACTTATGCGTGATTTTTCTGATCTACACACGGTTGTGGTCACACACATGCATCCTGATCACGCAGGGGCAGCGCATAAGCTCAGAAAGCTAACGAATTGTAACTTGGTTGCAGCAAACCGAGACAAAGATTGGTATCACGGCATTGATGGCATACTGATGCATTTGACCGATCTGGCATTGGCACGATGGATGGCGAATCGATTGGGCAAGCCCAAAGCAAATCTGTGGTATTCAAGAAAGTTGAAGCCGGATTACAAGCTGTCGGATGGTGATAGTATTCCGGGTTTTGATGATTGGTTAGTTCTGGAAACGCCAGGCCATACCGACAGAGATCTTTCGGTTTATTGTCCATCTCACAGCGTTGTCTATGTGGCAGATCTAATGGTGGAAGTGAAAAAGAAGTTGATTCCGCCTTTCCCTATCTTTCACCCTAACAAGTACCGAGCGTCAGTATCTCGTATCTATGACATGCAGCTAGATACCTTGCTGGTGGCGCATGGAGGACAAGTCGATTTTAGTCAGACAGCCTTTGAACACTTATTGATGAGTGCTCCAAGAAGGCCTGTGACACATTGGCGGGTAACCAAAATCAAAACTAAGAAACTGCTGCTATCGATTTGGCGTTTTGGTTTTCAGTCGCATGGTAAATCCAAGAAATAGATAAGCTAAAAGTAAAAAGCAGCAACTCGAAATTCAAGAATAGAACGATATAAGGCCAGTCATGAGACTGGCCTTATATCGTTGTGACTAGCTTTAGTTATAACCTGTGGAGCGGTTACGATGACTCGGATTAGTGGGTCAGCAGGAATTCACCCGCTGGGTCAACAATCACTTTGTCACTCATGCCTTGACGACCAAGCAACATCATATAAGTCATATCTTGACGGTTGCTTAGTGTGATTTCTATTGGCCATTGATTACCACCAATTTCTAACATTGTTTCTATCACACAGCGGTGCTCAGACTCACCATTGGATGATTTGATTTTGCGGTTTGCTTTTAATTTACTTTTACAGCGAACAGTTTCTTCTAGGTTGTAAATATCTGGATGTAAATCGAACTCTACGTATTTTTGACCATTCTCTTTAATGCAGATGATGTTGTCTACATGTAGAGATGATGTTTTTGCACCCGTATCAACACGAGTATGTAAGCGAGCGATTCCTAGCTCGGGTAAGCATAACGCTTCTGTATTTCCTATGATAATTTTTTGATTCATATTTTTTCCAATCATAACACTTCTTGTCAGTTTGGTGCATTAGACTCAAACTTCAACTCCTAATTATCAAAGTGAGGAGCCGTAATTCATCAGCCTTTGCCACGAGTACGGTTAGCGTTTGGTTTTGCATTTTTCTCGATGAATTCGAAAATCATGTCTGCTACATCTTTACCTGTCGCTTTCTCGATACCTTCTAGGCCAGGAGAAGAGTTCACTTCCATTACAACAGGGCCATTCTTAGATTGTAGAATATCAACACCACATAGGTTTAAACCCATGATTTTCGCAGCATTGATTGCTGTAGCGCGCTCTTCTTTGGTTAGTTTAACCAGTTGAGCTGTACCGCCACGGTGCAGGTTAGAGCGGAATTCACCCTCACCAGCTTGACGCTTCATCGCTGCAATTACTTTGTTGCCAACAACAAAACAACGGATGTCTGCGCCATTTGCTTCTTCAATGAACTCTTGAACCAAGATGTTCGCTTTTAGGCCCATGAACGCTTCGATAACGCTTTCTGCTGCTTTGTTTGTTTCTGCTAGTACAACGCCGATACCTTGAGTGCCTTCAAGAAGCTTGATAACCAGTGGCGCGCCACCTACGTTTTTGATCAAGTCTTGAATCTTGTCTGGGCGGCTAGCGAAACCTGTTTTTGGTAAGCCAATACCTTTACGAGACAACAGTTGTAGTGAGCGCAGTTTGTCGCGAGAACGACTGATAGCGACTGACTCATTGATACAAAAAGTGCCCATCATTTCGAATTGGCGAACAACCGCAGTTCCGTAAAAGGTAATGGAAGCGCCAATACGTGGGATAACCGCGTCGTATTGAGGTAGCTCTTCACCCATGTAGCGAATCTTCGGATTGTTACTCGCGATATCTATATCACAGTGCAACGTGTCGATAACATCGACCTGGTGACCACGTGCTTCTCCAGCCGCTTTTAAGCGAAAAGTAGAGTATAGATTTTCGTTGCGAGAAAGAATTGCGATACGCATGGCGTTTCCTTAGTTAATACCTGATTGGTAACTGCAAATAAATTAGTTGTTAGCTGAGCTTTCAGTTTTTTGAGGCTCCATGCTTGCTTCGGGGCGAACCTTAAGGCTTTTCGCTTAACTAAGAAAACGAATTAAATTTGTCGAGTCGACAACTGAAATTTATCGAATTGGTGAGCTATTGGTACAGCAGGCTTGAGAGGGGATTTGGAATGGAAAAGCGAGTTGAGACCTAACTCATATTGGGGGTAGGAGCATATTAGGTTGTGCTCAACTCGCGTTAACTCGGTGCTAAAAAGTGTACTAATAACGCCAGCTACATAGCTCTATAAGTGTTCGTAGTGCTTCTCTTTCGAGCTTGCTACAGGTGCTTTTTAACTTATTAAGATAGTATTTTCTCATGATGATTACTTCTCTTGTATTAGGCTTTGGTGGGAACTTAACGTTCCCTGCTGACCCATTAATGATGGTTATTTAATAGGAAGTAATAAACAGATGGGTTTTTAGTAAGTTGTTCCTGTTTTCGTCTTTTATCGCTACTTTTAAGCTGATGTGTTTTATAATGGGCTTAATCAGGAAGGGTTGTTTCTAAAAAGGTTCATTATTTGTCTGATCTAAACATGATGCGTTACTACACAAGGCTGGATTCGTTCGATCCTAACCTCTCACATTCGGTGACCTTAACGGAGGTCGCAGACAAGCTGTTTACCAGTTTGCGTCACGCTCGAACCTTGTTAGGTAAGATGCATCAAGCTGAATGGGTAGTGTGGGAGCCAAAAGTTGGCAGGAATCAACGATCTAACCTGACCTTACGCTTTAGTAATCAAGAGCTGACGCAACATGTTGCCGGAAAATTGATAGAGCAGGGCAAATACGAAAAAGCCCTGTCGATTCTAGACAATGACCGCGCAATCTTTGGTTCTCTCCTTCAAGAAACCTCAGGCGCGACAATGCGTGAAGGGCTGCTGCACGTACAATTAACCTATAAACGTAAGTTTGAAGATCTGTTCCCACACCATATTCACCGCAGTAGCGAACGATTTTTGATCAGGCAAGTATTCAGTTGCCTCGTCACTTGTAATGGCAAAGGCGAGTTGAAGTCTGAGTTAGCGCACCATTGGGAATATGATGCTGAGAAGTTGGTTTGGACCTTCTATTTGCGCCCCGGACTAACCTTCCACGATGGTCAGCCAGTTGATGCTAAGCAGTTAGTCTCGCTGTTTTCAGCCTTGCAAACCTTACCTTTTTATCAAACAGAGTTAGCTCATGTTGCTTCGGTTTACAGTGAACAGCCGCTGAGGATCAGCTTCCAATTGACTAAAGCTGACACCGGCTTCGCAGGCTTGTTGGCTGGCGTTAAGTATTCAATTCAACCCGCAGCGCAAGTGAACCGTGAGCCGTCACCATTAAGCTCTGTGCCTCACACGGTAGTAGGCACTGGCCCATTCAAAGTGGTCGAAACCAATAATGAACGCATCAAACTCGCCGCATTTGAGCACTATTATGGTTGTCGCTCGTTAACCGATGAAGTGACCATTTGGCTGTTTGAGGAATCAATGACGGGCACTGCTCGTTTCGATGATAGCCAAATGCACGTATCGCCTTATGAAGATTCGTCTTGTTTTCACCAGTTAGGGAAAAGTGACGTAGAACTCGTTTCTGCAGATACAGACGGCCTTCATAGCCGAGTCGAGGATGGGTGCTTATTTATCCTATTTAATCAGAACTCAGCGGCTAGCCCACTAAATAATGAGCAGCGCAAATACCTTTCAGAACTGACCAACCCACAAGCGATTTTGTCTCAGTTGGAACATAACAAGGGTTTGTTTAGCGTCTCTTTAGCTCAAAACATACTGCCAAGTTGGCAGAAATTGTATCGAACGCCTTCGAAAGAGGCTCAACTTCCGAAAAGAATGAGCATTGCGGTTTATGACTATTATGCGTTGTACCGATGTGCGATTTGCGTATCCGACATACTCAAACGATATGGCGTGGAAGTTGAGGTCAATACCTACAGCTTTCGCGAACTGGCGCTGCTCTCCCAGAGTGGCGAGTTAAAGGAGGATCTGGTGCTGTGTAACCTGAATCTCGATGATAATGCCCCGTCTTCGCTATTTTCGTGGATGATGAATGATCCTGTTTTGCACTCTGCATTGGGACATATGAATAGCGACTGGCTCAAGCAGCGTTTAGACCATCACAAAGCGTCGGTAGAACTGCCCAATTACCTAGCAGAATTAGAGCCCATTGCATCGACATTGATCTCTGATTATTGGTTAGTGCCAATGTTCCACCACCTACAAACCGTGCGTTTCCAAGGTATTTTGAAAAACGTCGCCATCACTAACTGGGGATGGCCAGATTTCAAGAATGTATGGTCGGCTGATTAGTTTCTGCCGCCTAGCTTTTATTTGGTAAAAGTAATATCTCTTCATGTGTTCAAACTTAGGATATGTGAAAATTGTTGTTTAAAATCTTGGTGCTATATCGTTATGAGAGTTCTATTCACTGTTCAGAGATCTGGTACTAAATTGATTATTAATTATTAGTGGTATTTTATGACAAGTGTATTTGAGCAGGCGGCTAAAGAGTTATTAAGCCGTCGCACCACGGGAACTAAAGCGCCAAGATTAATCGAACAATATCGCCCAACCAGTTTAGATGATGCGTTAGCCATTCAAGAATCAATGATTGAAATTCGTGCAGATAGAGTGGGGGGCTGGAAGTGTCTGTTACCTCTTGCAGAAAATAAATTTATCGTAGCGCCTATTTTCACTGACAACGTACAGCAAGGCGAAGTTTGTGAATTGTTCGCAGACACAAGCTCAGTGCTAGGCAAAGAGGTAGCCCGAGTAGAACCAGAAATCGCTTTTGTACTGACTAAGCCTTTGCCTGCGAACTTAAATGGTTACAGTGAAGCACAAATCAATGATGCAATTGGCTCTTGCCATATGGCACTTGAGTTAATTCAATCTCGCTTTGCCGATGGAATTGGTGCGGAGTTTTACGAAGTTTTAGCCGATTGCTTGGCAAACCAAGGCCTGTTTCTTGGTCCTGAAATAGAGAAAGATAAAGCGTTTACTGCTGCTAAGGTCGAAGTGGCTATAACCCAAGCTGGAAAAGTTCAGGCATTTTCTGGCACTCACCCTAACGCATTAGCTCAAAACCCTGTCTACTGGTTGATCGATACGATGACCAAGCGTGGAATCAGTTTTGAAGCGGGCGAGGCGATTATTACAGGGTCTTACTGTGGTGTGGTTGAGCTTGACTTCGACCAGCTAACAACCGTTGCTTATGATGGTATCGGAGAGTACCAAGTGACGTTCCAACAAAAAAACTAAGCAAGAAAAAAGCTAAATTAGCAACAGCACTAAGCAAGCAAAAGTTAGCTTCTGTGTAAAAGCTATCGGTTCTCAAAAGGCTATTTACTGGTGAGTAAATAGCCTTTTCTATTATGTGATGCTCAATAAGGTTCTTATTACTTTGCATTAAATTGGGCGTTTAGACGTCTAGACGTTGACAAGTTCTAAGTGTGACATTAGTCTGCTCTCCTTCCTGTTCTATAGCGTTGTCGTTCCATGTCCAATTCGAAAAATTCTAATGTGGTAATTGCCCCTTCGGCAGTTGCGCTTATCCCTCTGATCGTGTTCCTTGCGCTGTTTATTGGCGTAGGTACGTACTTGTCACTGCAAGGCGTCGATTTTGCTTTCTATCAGCTTCCAGCTCCGATTGCGGCTTTGCCTGCAGTGATGCTGGCGTTGTTGCTAAGCAAAGATAAATTGAACCGTGCTATCGAACAGTTCTTAAGTGGAGTAGGTCACAAAGACATTATCGCAATGTGTATGATCTACCTACTGGCGGGTGCTTTTGCGGCCGTGGCTAAAGCTTCTGGTGGTGTTGATGCAACGGTCAACCTTGGTTTGTCGGCGATCCCGACGAGCATGATCCTACCGGGTATCTTTCTTATTTCTGCTTTCATTGCGACCGCAATGGGCACATCTATGGGTACTATCGCTGCGGTTGCCCCTGTGGCACTAGGCATTGCTGACTCAGCTGGCATGAGCATTCCTCTAACCGCTGGTGTTGTTTTAAGTGGCGCGATGTTTGGTGACAACCTTTCTATCATCTCTGATACCACGATTGCCGCGACACGCTCGCAAGGCTGTGAGATGAGAGACAAGTTTAAAGAGAACATCCGCATTGCACTTCCTGCTGCACTTATCGCGATTGTTATCTTTGCTTTCAACAGCACGGCAACTCAAGTTCCTGAAACAGGCCCAATTGAATGGCTGAAAGTCCTGCCGTACATCACTATCCTAATTCTTGCGGTATCAGGCATGAACGTATTCGTTGTGTTGACGATCGGTATCTTGCTGGCGGGTGGTGTGAGTTTAGGCTCTGTTGAGAACTACGGCTTGACGGATTACGCTCAAGACATCTACGCAGGCTTTGGCAACATGCAAGAGATCTTCTTACTGTCGATGCTGATTGGTGGTTTGAGTGAGCTAATGCGTCGCCAAGGTGGATTAGCGTTTCTGACTAATCTAGTGAGCGGTTTGATTCGTGCGTTTGGTTCTTCACACTCTAAGCAAGCAAATGGCCGTGCGAGTGAACTAGGTATTGCTGGCTTGGTATCAATGGTTAACATGTGTACTGCAAACAACACCGTAGCGATTATTGTATCTGGTAGTGTGGCTCGCCAACTGGCGGAAGAGAACAATGTGTCTCCACGTCGTTCGGCAAGTTTATTGGATATCTTCTCTTGTGTGATTCAAGGTGTGTTGCCTTATGGTGCTCAGGTATTGCTATTAGGTTCTGTGTTCAACCTATCTCCGCTAGAGATTGTTTCTAACTCGTACTACTGTTTTGCACTGGCTATCGTGGCTGTTGTTGCTGTGTTTATCAAACACCCAGCACGCCAAGTGGCACAAGCTTAATACCCATTGATTATAATAAAGGCTCCTGAATAGGAGCCTTTACTACATGTGGTTGTGTTTAAGTGACACGCCAACTGGCACTTAAGTTAGCAGTGCTTGTCTGCCTCTTGGACGCTTTTCTACGAGTCCGTTTCTTTCTAAACCACGTCTTACGCTGCTGCATAGCTTGCCAAAGCGGCGCAGTTCTTCGAAATTTGGCCCTTGGCCTATTGAAATACTGTGTTCCCAATACATCAATTCACTGTCGACCATCTCTAGTAGTTTCTTAGAGCAACCAGAGCAGTTACCTTTTGGGCCACAGATAAACGTCTCCGATTCGTAAAGTGGGAGCTCGTTTTTAACTTCTTCAATTAAGTTAAGCATTGCCGAGTTCAAGTCTGGCTTTTTGGGTGTAAGTGGCTTCAAGCTTGGTGCTTGAGTCGCAATTAATGGGGAAGTCAGTTTGTTAGGTTGTAAGTTCAAAGCAGCTGATGACATATCAAAGGCCTCAAGGAGAGAAGAAGGTGGGCATGCTACTCTTCACAACAAAGTGAATCTTGATGTAGTGCAATAAGCGCGGATATATACCCAAAAGAGGTAGGAGCCACAAGCGTTGTGGCTCCTTTCATTAAGACTCGTTATTAATGAGTTATTTTAGAATTCGGCGTCGAACTGAAACTCCATCCACTCTTTGGTCACCGGGTGGTGCAGCGCAAGTCTTTCCGCGTGTAAGTGCAATCGGTCGGCTTTATTGCCATATAGGCCATCACCGACGATAGGCATGTTAAGGCCTTCTTCATGTGAACAGTGAACACGCAACTGATGTGTACGCCCTGTTCTAGGGTGCAGGTAGACCTTAGTGGTTTGCTCGTTTCGCTCAATCACTTCCCATTTGGTTTCTGCAGGCTTGCCGTGTTCGAAGCAGACAATCTGACGAGGGCGGTCATACAAATCACCACGCAATGGCAGTCGAACATAGCCTTCATCTTCTGCTAGAACGCCTTCAATCATTGCCACGTATCGCTTCTCGACTTCACGAGTAATGAACTGCTTCTGCAAGCTCTTGTTCGCACGTCGTGTGAGAGCGAAAATTAGAATACCCGAGGTTGCCATGTCTAAGCGGTGAATAACAAATGGTCCTTCAACGTCGGGATGCATTTCTTGAACGCGTGTGTAGGCGGAATCTTTGATGGTTTTACCCGGCACGGATAGAAAACCTGCCGGCTTGTGTATTACAACGATGTGCTCATCTTGGAACAGAATATCCAGCTCTTTGCCTTCAGCAGGGTTCTCTAGCAATGGGTTTGGATCGACTTCTAGACCTTTCATCATATGGCCTAAAATCGGTACACACTTACTTTGGCAAGAGGCGTAGTATTTCTTGTGCTTTCGGATTTCAGATTTCGGAGAACGACCCCACCAAAATTCAGCCAATGCCAATGGTGTGTAACCATTTAAGTACGCGTATTGCAGCAATTTAGGCGCAGCGCATTCGCCAGAGCCTGCTGGTGGTATCTTGTTTGGCGTGGTTTCAAAGATCTGGTTAAGGTCTTCAACGTTTCCTTCCGCATTTTGGAAAGCGTATTGTGAAAACAGCTTGTGTTGAAGCTGATGAGAAATGTGTGCTCTTTGCTCTTTTAGCTCAGCCAGTTGGGTCGTGAAAACATCAACTTTAGCCTGCAATGCTAGTAGGGTCTGTTCCCAGTTGAGTTTTAGGTACTTCTGCTGGTTCTTGTCGGCAACACTGGCCTTGTTTAACTCATTGTTCAATTGCTCGAAGGCTTGCTCATCAAGGTTTTCTTTACCTTGTTCACGTTGTTCTTTACGCGTTTTTCGGCCTTCAATAATCAATAGACGTTGAGCTTCAATTTCTTGCTCAGCTTGCGTTTTTTGCTGCGCCAGTTGCTCACACAACTCAAGGTATTCTGCGTTAGCTTGTAGTGCTTTGAATTTTGCATTCACAGCCATCATGTCAGCCGTGTCTTGATGGAAAAAACTGTCGCTGCTGAGCATGTCGAAGACTGGCGGCACAAAGTGAGGTAATAAATTTTGCTCAGCGATTTTGCCAGAGAAGGCAGAGAAGTAACCAAGCTCACCTGATGGACTTTTCACTAGCAACACACCAAACATCTTGCCGCGGCCTGTGTCAGAATCTAGCCCGAAGTCATGTTGCCAATCGGTTTGTGTTTCTAAGTATTGTTGAAGCTGATGAGATGCGATTTCACACAGTGGATGCGGTTCATAGTAGAACGGGAAGGTGAAACGCTCTGGCAACGAATATGACTCGATCGGCTGTTGAAAACGAGTGAAGCAATGCTCAGGTGTGTGGCTGTTTTCTGAGTCGTGCGTTGGTTTTGATGAGTGCATATTGTCGTCTTACTTCATGGTGATAAATGGCTGTGTGTCTATGGTGTATGCTTTGAGAGCTTAAACACAGTACAAGGCGGGGATTCTACTCTTTATCGAAAAGCGCCTCAAATAAGAATCGCTCAATGACTGGATACAAAGGCTGTTCTTGGACAGTTAAGCCTCAGCAGTTGCACTTGATAGCTATAAATTGATGAGTGGCCTCTCGTTTTTAATCATAGAAGACAACTTCATAAACGAAGGGTGGTAGCCTTGCCGCCCTCTGTTCAACCTAAGGTAACATTATGATTCCACTCAATACTTCGATTGTATCCGGTGTCGCAATTTCAGAGATCGACGGACAAACGAAAATGCTATTAATGAAGCGTGTGAAAGGCGAGTTTTGGTGCCATGTCGCAGGCTCGATTGAAGCGGGTGAAACAGGCTGGCAGGCTATCGTGCGCGAGTTTGAAGAAGAGACCCAAATTAAAGTGAAAGCTTTGTATAACGCGCAGTTTCTGGAGCAGTTTTACGAGGCTCACGTTAATGTGATTCAGCTAATCCCGGTGTTTGCGGTGCTATGCCCACCCAACCAAGCGATTGAACTGAACGAGGAACATACAGAGTACCGTTGGTGCGATTTAGAGGAAGCGAAAGCACTTGCGCCGTTCCCCAACCAACATGCCGTCTACGATCATATTTGGTCGTATTTTGTCGATAAGCCAGTCAATCCGCTTTACCGAGTCAAATTGAATTAGCATTGCGGTAAACCCAGTTGAGACACACATTCTAAAACCTGCATTCGCAAGGGATCTTGTTTGATCAATGTGATGATACGTGGGGCTAACGGGTCTGTCATTGTGGCGTGGTCACGTCGGTTACTTGATAATGACGCGTTACGTTCTTTGAGATGCTACCCCATTCAGAAGCTTTGACTCGCTGTTGGTGGGCTTCGAATGCTTCTTGGCTAGTGAATTCTTCATACACTTCAAAGCGATTAGGTTGAAGGGTGCTTTGACTGACTCGAAACACGATACAACCAGCTTCTTCCAGTGTCAGTTCTTTGTGCGCAACCAAGGCTTGTGTGACGGCTTCTAGGTCGTTGTCTGGCACTAGAATATGCCCTTGCAGAATTACTTTACTCATAATTACGTCCATTTAATTTTATTCACTACGGCTTTTTTCTATCAAAAGCTCTTCCGTTACAAACATAATCCCATTTTGAGTTTGTGTCGTATAGGCTTGTGTGAATAAAAAACAGCCAATTAAAACGGAATATTGGTTACATTGTAACTTAAGTTGCAGGGGAGGTAGGTTATTGGGAACTAAATATGCGTTAGTCCGGTCTATTAAACAGGTATCATTGAACTGTATTGGTACTGAAATGAATTTGTCATCTGAGATAACTAATCTTAATCTCGAACAACGGCTCATCGGATTAAATTGAACCACAGTTGATAACTAGGTCTTACTTTGATGTAAATGGTACTAAAAACTCTATAAATTTTGTGACTTGTATCATTGATCTGGCCATCAAACATCGTTAGATTCGAATGGTTAGCAATAAAAAATAGCTCAAGAAGAGCAGTTTAAGAAAAGGAAATATCCCTTATGAAAAAAATGAGAAGAGCACAGCTTCATCGCGTCCGTATCCAATACTGGAAAGACACAGCGAAAGAAGCTTCAAAGAAATAAGCTTTATATCTAAACCTATAAAGTTACAAAGCTGAAAGGCTTTCAAACAAAACCCTTAAATGGGTATGTAAAACGCAACAAACCGATTTCAATAGCACTCTCAAGGACCTTTATCAGGCCGGCGACTAAAGAAATCATCCCCAAAGAGCTGACAGGCATTAACAACAATGCAATTCAATGTCAGCTCATTAATACCCCCTCTCGTTATACCTACTTCACTTCGTTCTTACGCACCAAAATTAACTCGCATCCTCGACTATATCTTTTTCACTATTCAAGTCACTGAAACGCATTTCCCTTTACAGAAATCGCCAGCCAATAAAAAAGCTCCCGATTTCTCAGAAGCTTTGATTTAGGTCTTGTGCGTGCGTGATGAGCCTCTAGGCTCAGGCTCGATAACTCTAGCGCTGGAACAGCGTCTTTAAGCTCACATCATCTGTTCGGTTCAGCTTTAAGCTTAGTAGATAGCCGCCAACACCAATCATCACGTAAATACCTAAAGATAAAATAGGTGTTTCTACAATCGCGCTGAATGGGTTGCTTGCCGTTAGTACCTTTATTGGTAGTGATGCGATGAGAGAGAAGAAGTCATTGATGCCATAAAATCCAAACACGGCGACCGAGAGTAACTTAATCGCATAGCTTGAGATAAAAATGACAAGCAGCGGAGAGTTAACCAGTTGAGAAATCGCTAGAGTTACCGTTGCTAGTGGCAATAGAACTAACGCAACCAGCAGCATTCGACCAAAGAAAATCACCCAATTGGTTAGTACATAGAGTAGCGATTGTTGCTCTACTATCAGTGCTAATTGTTGTTCGCTTGAAATGTTCAGAATCCAAAACAGAGAATCAGCGAATAGAACCAACAGAGCGCAGATAGCGGGGATAACCACTAAACCGAAACCTAGCTTCACACTGTGAGTCATGGCGTTCGATACTGGCATACTTCTCCAAAACATTGAGCTGCCTTCTTGGCGTTCTTTACGCAGCGTTTTAGGGATATAAAGCGTCGAAAGCAACAGTGAAATCAAGCCTGCGCCAAAGTAGATCACTGAGTTTAGATCTTGTGCGAACTCTCTGTGGATGTCGCTCACGTCTCCGTTGACTTCCATTTGGAAGAAAAAGTCGTGTTGCGCCTGACCACTAAAGAAAAAGCTAACGAAGAGCAAGAAACCACACAACCCGACAAACAGAGGCAATCGAGTGTTAATTTTGTGCTCGATAAGCTCTTTTTCTAGCATGTAAAAACTTGGATGCATTATGCCTTCTCCGTCTGTGTTGCAAGGAATAGGTCTGCGAGACCCACGTTGTAGATGTTACCCAATGATTCAACTTGTTCTTTGTATTGGCCTTCCAGTAACCATTTAGTGGTTCCTAGCCCAGGCTGTGAGGTCAGTGGGTTGAGCTTCTGAATCTCGCTCGAGTGATTGTTTACGACATCGATAATGAAATAGTCGCTCTCGATGTCTTCCATGCTCTTTTGCAATACACAGTGGCCTTGTTTCAGAATCAACACGTCCGTTAATAGATGTTCAATCTCTGAAACCTCATGGCTAGCGATGATCATCGCGCGTTCACCGTCGTGGAACCACTCTAGAAGGTGGCGATAGAAAGTATCGCGGTAGAGTAGATCTAACCCAAGCGTAGGCTCATCTAAGATCAATACTTGAGTATCGGTTGCGATGATGATCGCAAGGTGAAGTTGTACCTTCATTCCTTTAGAAAGCTGCTTGATCGTTGAAGAGAGTTTAATGTTGGTGCTGCTTAGCGTTTGTTCAGCTTTTTGCTTGTTGAAGCTTGGGTGTACACCTTGGGTGTAGCGAAGCAGTTGTTTAACCGTCATCCACTCAGGCAACACGTTTACATCTGAAATGTACGATAAGTGCTGCATGAGCTCCGCGTGTTGGTGGATAGGGTGGTAACCATTCACCTCAATCTCACCTTGATAGTTGTGTCCACCAAGCAGTGATTTAATCAGTGTCGATTTACCCGCGCCATTGTGTCCAAGTAGCCCAAGCACTTGCCCCGGCCTTAACTCAAAGCTGATGTTCTCAACACCCACTTGGTTTGAATAGGTTTTGGTTACGTTTTTCACTGAAAGTAAAGTACTCATGACTTGTCCTTTATATGTTGTTCTAGCTGTTTCACGAGTTCTTCGACACTCATATCAATGATGCCTAGCGTCTCAGCGATGGCTGGGATCTGTGTATTAATGAAAGTTTGGTGTGCCGACTCTTTCAATTTTTGAAGTGCCCCTTCGGCCACATACATGCCTTGGCCGCGTTTTTTCTCTACCAAGCCTTCATCCACCAGTAACTGGTAGCTTTTCATGACAGTCAGGTGGTTGATCTTTAGATCGGCGGCAACCGCACGCACAGAAGGCAATGCTTGTTGTTCTAACCAAACACCTTGAAGAATTTGGTCACTGATCTTCGAAGCAAGCTGCCTGAAGATCGGTTGGTCGTCTTTCCATTCGGTCATAATCAAAACTGCATGGTGATATACATATGTATAACACTAACCTTTTTATTCGAATTGGCAAGGGTTTTATAAAAATGAAGAGGATATTTTTATGTTTGGAGGAATGTATTGGTTACGAGAACACTTGAAGCCTACTTCCTTGTGGGCTCTCAAGTCGTTGTATGATCTATGCCAATTAAATAAGAAAAGGCTGGCCATTAATATTTAAATGGGGGAGAGATAATTACTCCTCCGAGTGACTGGGTTTACTGTACAGATAACCTTGATGTAAGTTGTAGCCCAATTGACACAAGATATATTGCTGCCTGCGAGTCTCTACACCTTCATAAATCATCGTAATTTTTGATAAGTAAACCTTTATGATTCAGGTTCCCTACTAGACAAAAATCGCATTTCGACTTCATCGGGTGGGATAGGTTTGCTGAACAGAAATCCCTGTAAATATTGATATCCGCAACTGGTTAAGAAAGCTTTTTGTGTTTCAGTTTCGACTCCTTCCGCAACCACCTTAAGCCCCAATTTTTCACAGATAGCATAGGTGGCTTGGACAATCGCTTCGCTCCCTTTATAGGTGCCATGGACGAAGCTTTTATCTAGCTTAACGGTACTAATTGGCAAGTCATGTAACATAGAGAGTGAGGAGTAGCCAGTGCCGAAGTCGTCAAGGTGTAGCTCAACGCCTAGCGCTGAAATATCGTCTAACGCTTGTCTGACTTCACCGTGTTTGAAGATCATTGAGGATTCAGTGATCTCAAGGGCGATACTTTTAGGTTGAATGTTGTAGAAATTGAGCATGGCTGATAACTGCTCGGAAAAAGAAGTATGTATCTGAATACACGAGATATTAATACTCATCATCAATTCGTCATCAAATTCTCGATGCCATATCGACAGTTGCTTAAGTGCAGAGTTAAGGACCCACTTTCCGAGTGGAACAATCTGTCCAGTTTCTTCCGCTAGGCTAATAAACTCATCAGGCTCGATGTTGCCAAGATCCTTATCCGACCATCTGAGTAGGGCTTCAAACCCTTTTACGGTGTCGTTGTTGGCGTCTATGATCGGTTGGTAATGAAGGTTGAGGCCATCACTTTCTAGTGCTTGAGTTAATTTATGGCGTATCTCTACTTGGCGATAGAGGATTTTCGATAGTTTTGGAGTAAAGGTTTGGAAGCGGTTTCGACCATTGGCTTTGGCAACATGCATCGCCATTCCGGCCTGCTTTAACAATGAATCTTTATCTGTGGCATTATCGGGAAAGTGAGCGGAACCGATGCTGCAACCTACAGATAGGGTGCCAATTCCTTTTATGTGGAAACTCTTGTTCAAGGCATCGATTATGCGAGAGCAGAGTAAAGGGATATCTTGATTTTTATGGGCGTCAGCAATGACGATGAACTCATCACCACCAAACCGACCGATTGTACACGTTTCATCGAGCAGCTGTTTAAGGCGGTGACCAACTTGCTTGAGTAATTGGTCACCAACACTATGCCCATAAGTGTCATTCACCAACTTAAAGCCATCTAGGTCAACAAACATCAATTCAAAGGGTGAGCGACTGGCAAGGCTAGATTCTAATCTTTTGGTGATCCCGCGGCGATTATAAAGTTCAGTGAGACAGTCATGCTCGGCGTTATATCGGGCTTTAATCAACTTTTCTTTTTGCGTAGTGGTACAGGTCAGGTTTAATAGCAGTTCACTTTTGTCAAATAGCCACTTTCCATGAACATCGAAGTGATGAGTTTTATTCTCAATTTTACAGCTGACTTCTTCCAAAATGTCGCGCCCGTTTCGAGCGGAAAACAGCCATTGGTCTGCAATTTCTTCGCTTGAAACAAAGTCGGACAGGCAACTAAACGGTGAGCCGTAGTTTTTAGAAAAAGCTGAGTTAGCACTCACTACGCCTCCCTCTTTGTTGAATAAAAGAGAGAGGTTGGAACCATCAGAGTAGGTGAGATCGCGTTTTAAGCTCTCTTCTTCTGCGATGACTTGCGCTAGCATCCCTGTTCGGCCATCGGGTAATGGGATTCCAGAGAAAAGACATAGTGCGCGTTTAGAAATGTATTTTGGGGTGAAGTTCCACCAAGTCTTTACACTTTGATTTCGCTGAAATTGTCTTTGATATTCTTCAAGCGTTGCTTCGATCGCTTTCGACATTTCAACACCTAAATCGCGTGAGGTCAGTTCAAATAGAGATTCAGATTCCCAAAGAGGGAGGGCACTGCTGTTTGCCCAGGTTATTCTTTTATTATCAATGTCATATATCCAGATAGGACACTTTAGATGTTCGAAAGGTTGGTAGCTGGTCATCATAATGAACTCGGGGGACTCATATCAGGCGTTAAAGAAAAATCTTGTGATAAAAATAGTGTTCAAAGATGCAGTGAACGGATGATTTTGGTCACTTTTCCTTCTGGGGTTATTTCGATTGAATAGCCTTTCTTGTCCCCAAAAATTTCCCCGTTGATGAAGTTCCAACCTGATGATGTCTTGACGATTTCTTTGGGGAAGCGATCATCGAACATTGAATTATTTGTGTATACCGTCTCAATCGCTTCAAATAATAATTGGGCTTGATCTTGGTTAGTGACGATGAAGTCTTGTTTCAGGCACATCGTTAACTCTGGAAGGGGTTGAGTCGTGAAAGGTTCAGTCATCGCGCCTATTACCCCATTATGTGAATAAAAGCGATAGAAACCAGAGCTGCTCTCGTTGCCATCGGGAGACCTAATGCTAGGGGTCGCACTATAGAACTTACAGTTGAAAACCATCTTTTGGATAATACTACTTTGTGGCGTGACTTGAATATCTATCCAAGAACTTACTTGTGCTTTAATTTGATTCACCACCTCATGTTTATTAGGGGCAGCGGTGACTCGTGTTGCAAATAAAGCGGTCATGGTCAGTAACATTAAAAGCGATTTGTTCATCTTTAAGTGGTCCTGTGACAAAGTGACTTTTGGTTAATTAACAAGTCACAATTTGTTTATTCTTGGAGTGAATGATTGGCCGAATAAATTTTACTTGAAGAAGACATTATTTTATAGAGGCGAGCATGCTCTTGAAAGTTGGAAATACTAGCACTCCTAGATAGCAATCGTTCCCCCTGGTAGTCCTGATTATCGTTGTGGTTATAAAGTCTGATAATTTGTTCATTTGCAGTGTTACTAACTGTTGTGTTATTAATGGATGGTAAGTTCATATGAATGCGCTTTGTAAATTCTTTTAATGTAAGCACACGTAAAAAAGTAAGCAGGTGTAAGCGCTTGTGCGTCTAAAGCCGTTCGTTTTTGCGGGCAATCGTTCAGGAAAGAACCGTTTTTCTTGCTGAACGATGGTTTTTGTAAACGTGCATGTACAATAACGATTAATATGTTTTGCGTACGGTAAGTTGATGACTTTAATCACAATATTGATGATATATGAACAGTATATATACTGCCCTCGCTTTTAATAAATGCTGGTGATAGAAATGTCGAAAACCAAAGTGCTGATTGTCGAAGATGACCAGGCAATAGCGCGTTTAACTACACTTTACCTCGAAGCTGAAGGCTACAATGTTAGCGTTGTCCATGAGGGGGATTTGGCAATTGAGGCGATCCGCAGTATTGAACCCGATCTCGTTCTGTTGGATTTGATGCTTCCTGGTATGAGCGGTGCAGAGATTTGTAGACAGGCTCGCGAATTTTACAACGGAATGATCTTAGTATTGACGGCGTCAGCCGATGAAATGAGTGAAGTCAGTTTATTTAAGTTTGGCGCGGATGATTATGTTGCAAAGCCTATTCGTGGCCATGCTTTATTGGCGCGGATTGAAGCACTATTGCGTCGCGCAGCTCCTGTTACTACTGCTCCTGACACGACCGTTGAAACCCCTTGTGAAATTGTGATCAACAGCACCGCTCAAAGTGCAACGCTGTATGGACAAAATTTAAAGCTTACCTCTGCTGAATTTGAGATCTTAAATCTTCTTGTTAATAACATTTGTCAGGTCGTTACTCGAGATCAATGTTGCCAGCTATTTAGAGGTATTGATTACGCCTTTAACGATCGCTCTATTGATATGCGTGTTTCAGGGTTACGTCGAAAGTTGCGTATACACGCAAAAGATAAACAATTGATCCGTACGGTTCGTAACAAGGGGTATATGCTGGTTGTTTAAGTCTATGGCTGTGAAACTGCGATCTGTTTCTATGTTTACTCGTTTATACCTCGGGATTGTGACTGGAATGTCGGCAACGATATTTTTGTTTTGGAACCTTGGTGAAGGGCACATGCGACGAACCCAGATCGAAATATTCCTTAATGATGGCATCTACTTTTCTGAGCAATATGTCCGTCAACACAACCGAGAAAATTCGCTATACAAAGAGCTAGATAGAACAGGCTATCAGCAATTTTATATCTTCAATTTACGCCTGTTGGAAAATTGGTCGGGAGAGGCTCCTTGCCAACGATGCGAATTATTTACCACCTTAAATGGTGTTCCGATCTACTTAAGTGACAACGATCTCTATTCAGCAGTATTTCAGCTTCCAAATTCTAAATTTAGCTTTGCATTCAGTGAGGTAGGTGACTTTTTCTCACCTGAAATTGAATGGTATGAAGATTCAGAAAGAAACTTTTTTATCGGGCTTTTATTAGCCGTTATCTTTGCTATCGGTGCAAGTGTTTACTTACCTGTGAGGCGCTTTCAAGAAAGAATAGAGTTACTTGTTGAGAAGCAGAAGCAGTTTGGCAAGGGGAAGTTGAACACTCGCTCTGAGTTGGATGAAATTCACCCGGTGTCTGAGTTAGCCCAAAGCTTTAATTTCATGGCAGAGGAGATTGAGAGCAAGGTAAAACAAAGTCATATTTTTGCTCAGGCTATCCCTCATGAAGTTCGCACTCCGCTCAGTCGTATTCAACTGTCAACGGACCTCTTAAGAAGAGAAGCACCAGAACATCAGCAAGTTTTATTCGATGATATTGATAGCTATATTGAGGATATCAACGATCTCACCTCAGAAATTATCATGCTATCGAAATTGAATGTCATGGATAACTCTTTCTTTGAACTTGTTAAAGTGACAGTCGACCTTCGAGAGTATTGTTTAGATAGAATCCGTTACTCGAAGTTAGATAATGTGATTTTTGAGTCGAGAGTTGAGCAAGGGTGCAAGATTAAGTGTGATTGCTCGATGGCACGTTTGGTTTTAGATAACGTGATTAAGAATGCTGGAAATTATACGCAAGATAAAGTGTGGGTGACTCTGGACGAGAATTCAGAAAATTGGCTGGTACTCATTGAGGATAATGGTTCCGGTATACCAAAAGATAAGCGCGATGAAGTATTCCTTCCTTTCTCGCGATTAGATGCTAGCAGAGCATCGGCTACGGGTGGCTTAGGATTGGGCCTAGCGATAGCGATTTCAGCGGCTAAAAAACTCTCTTGGAATATCAGGATTTGCGACAGTAGCCAGGGTGGTGCTAAGTTCTGTGTCTTGATTCCAAAGAAAGCTTAAGATGCTCCTATCGGCAGCTTGTTCAAGATGAAAGCCACGGTGGAATATCGTGGCTTACTATTCTCAATAACTTAACTAGTACCAATAACTTAATTTTTATCAATAACTTAACGGTTATCATTGCCTTGCCAATGACAAAATCAGCCTAGTTATTGTTGGCTCTTGAACGATGAAGGCCATAAATAGCATGATCGACGATACGACCATTCAAGTTTTCATTGCGAGTAATGATACCTTCTAATGTGAAATGTAAGCGCTCACAAACCTTTCGACTGTTCTGATTGCCAGTTGCCGCTGATATTTCCACCTTTTCCATATCCAACTCATTGAAAGCAATATCAATGAGCTTCTCAACTACGCGTGTAACGATCCCGTTACCTTGGTAAGTCTCAGACAACCAATAGCCTATCGTGACTTTCTGTTTACTGTGATCAATGGTGTTAAAGCTACAGTTACCAACGATATTGTCTTTATACACAATCGCACAGGTCATGCTTTTGCCTTCCGCGTAATCATGTAGCGAGCGCTGGATGAAGATCCTAAAGTCCTGCTCAGTTTGACAATGTGGCGGCCAAGCTAGCCATTGGCTTAGATACTCATTCTGACCTTGTGAAATCTCCACGTAATGAGAAGCGAAATTCTCTTCAACCAATGCGATGGAGAGTTCGTTGTCGATAACCGTTTTAAACATGTCTTTCCTTTTCTTTTGGCTGATGATTTAACGGACTTTCAGTCGGCTGGCTATAATGTCGCACAAATTTTAATATGCAACCTTTTGCTCTGCGTATTTTCATGATACGTTAGTTCTATCACGAAACTCATTAAACCTTACAAGAGTTGTGTATATAATCATAAGCTATGCATTAGTATTAGCAGCCTAAATATATAAAAAATATAAAAATTCTAGGCTTAAATAATGAATCAACATTGCCATGAGGTAACCGTAGACCTAAGAAAGCTCTATTTAGCTGGTTTAGTTAACGATATTGGCAAACTGCAAACTCCTGGTGACATTCTTCATAAGCCAGATTTGCTCACTGACGAAGAATACTGTTGTATTAAACGCCATGCGACGGATACGCGATTCGCGCTGCAGGAGTTGTTTAGCTCGTCTCAGGTATGTCAGTGGGCTTCCGACCACCATGAAAGGTTAGATGGTTCTGGGTATCCCATGGGTAAAACAGCTGAAGACTTAGACCAACCTAGTCGGATTGTTGCAGTGGTGGATGTGTTTCAGGCGTTAACCCAGTCTCGCCCCTATCGTAAGGGTATGACACTGGAAGAAACTCTAGCGATTTTAACGGACCAAGTTGATAATTATAAGTTGGATCGAGAAGTGTTTGAGTGCCTTAAAGAGCATGCCGAGTACTGTTTTGAGTTATCAACGGATAAAAGAATGTACGCTTTTTAGCTTTGGTGGTTTTTAGGATTCAACTCACCTTTAAATCTAAATTGAAGGTAAATGGACTATTTACTTTATTCAAACAATGAAAAAGCCGACTACGAGTTACGCTAGTCGGCTTTTTATTATCTTCTCTTTCGAATCTTTATCTCTATCTAAACTTGATTAAAAAGCATCATCCACGATGTCTTTTAGTCGATCGTAAGGTACATAGCCCGGTAGAACCTGATCATTCATCATCATTGTTGGCGTGCCTGTTAAACGCAGAGCGCTAAAGGTTTGATGGTTGGTCATGAGTATGTCGCTTTGCTCTGAGGTCGTGTCCAATTGCGCTTCTGTTCCCGTTTTCTTCGCCACAGCTTGTAGTGAAGATTTTGTGTGGCTACCACTTTTTGCCATCAGCAGTCTGTTGACTTCAGGGAATGCTTCTGGATTACCTTTCCATACTTTCATCGCGTATAGAGCTGCATTGGTATCAAGGCCATCTACTTGTTGCTGCTTAAATGACAAGTACACATTGATGATTTTGATATCACTATTTTCAGAAGCTAATTTCACTAAGCCTTTCTCTAAGCGTTTACAGAAAGGGCAGTTGTAGTCAGTAAAGTTAACGATTACTGATTTGCCATTCGGGTTGCCCGTGATTGGGTGAGCGTCATTGTTATATAACCAGTCGTGACTCTCAGCTTGAGCTTTCTTTGCTTGCGCTTGGCCTGCGACATACTGCTCTAAGCTGGTATGCAAACCCGAAATAGTCGAAGGGTTTTCCTTCAGAAACTGATTAATTTCCTCAAGTTGTTGGGTTTGTTCTTTGCTTAGTTCTGCGAAGGCGTTGGTGCTCATTAGTGAGCATAAAATCAGTGTGCTTATCAGAAGCTTTTTCATGTTATTTATCTCGAATTCTTAGTAATGGTGAGCGATAATTTGGTGGCGCTCGCACTAGTGTTCTTTGTTTAGTGGATTTGAAACGACTTACTTGCCCTGTTTTCCAATAGGCTAGGCAAAGTAAGTTCTCAACCACAGCCCTATAGGAGAAGTAACGCCTGTCGCGATACTGCTTATCTCTCCATCTTTAATGATGACAATGCTGGGTGTGACATTGATTCCCCAGTCTCTACTGATATGCCCTGAAAGATCATTGATCACCGGGAAGTCATACTCTTTGGCGTCCAAGTAGCGTTGCACTCGCTCATCTGGTCCTGATGAAAGGGCGACCGTAACGACTTGGTGAGAGTCATTGAAGCTATTGATGGTTGGGCTCACGAATTTGCACGCACCACACCAAGTTGCCCAAAAATAGACAATGACAGGCTTACCGTTTTTACTGAGCTCGATAACATCAATATCTTCGCCTTGTATTGATTGTCCAACGATTGGAACCGCATCTCCTTGAGGCATGCTTCTGCTGTGATAAAAATCCATCGCAAATGAAACCACACCAACGATCAGTATCATTGAAACGAGTTCCTTTCCCCATTTTTTAAGGCGACTTGGCTTTTTAGCCTCACCCTTTATAGAGTGCTCTTTGGTCGTGTTGGGCTTCTCTTCATTGTTGGGAGTCTTCATTAGTTATCTCGCAGCATCGATGGCTTGAACGACAGTGTCACTGTTGAGAATGACAGGCAGTTGAATACCACTTTTATAGCTCGGACCGTAGACGATATTAAATGGCACACCAAATCGTCCATTACTTTGTAAGTATTGAGTGACACTTTCACTTGGAGTGGTCCAATCGCCTTTCATTAGAACGATATTCTCTTGTTGCAGATGGCTATAAACAGGGTCTTGAAGAATAACGCCGATTTTGTTGGCTTTACAGGTGATGCACCAAGCAGCAGTTACATCGACAAATACTGTTTTGCCTTCATCGATCAATTTTGGAATTTGTTTCGCATCCAGCTTTTGCCAAGCAAGGTCATCAACGATAGGTGTCGCCCAGTTATCTGCAGTGACACTACCTACGATAAGCGCTGCGCCAAATACTATTGTGGTGGTTGCCAAGATAGGAGCCAGCACCTTGGTGCCGAGCTTCTTGCCAATCCAAATCAATACTGTTGTTAGGATTAATACAGAAAGCACGATCGTTGGGAATTTTCCAATGAATGGGCTCAGCAGACTCGTTAACCATAAGCTGGTGGCGAACATCATCAAGCCGAAAATCAACTTAACAGTGAACATCCAAGGGCCAGGCTTAGGCATTAGCTTGGTTAGGCGTGGGAAGGCAGCAAAAACCAGCCAAGGTGCACTCATACCTATGCCGAGTGCGATGAAGATAGTCCATAACTCTTGATAGCTAGCACCAAGCGCATAAGCGACAGCCGTTCCTAGGAATGGTGCGCTACATGGAGTCGCCAATAGCGTTGCAAACATGCCTTGAACAAAGTGGCCTGAATGTGAATCATCCCCTTTGGTTACCATCCAAGTGTTCAAACCTGAAGGCAGTCTGAATTCGAATAAACCCAGTAGGTTGATTGAAAACAGTAAGGTGATGATGAGCATGAATCCGATGAACCAAACGTTTTGGAATTGGATTCCCCAGCCAATCGCATTACCGCCCATTTTGAGCACTGTCATACCTAAGGCTAATAGTGCAAACGAGGTGATAACACCCATCGCCGATGCTAGGAATGAGATTCGAATGTGTCGGTTTGATTCACCTTGGTTTTGAATGATGCTGTTTAGCTTCATTCCTAATACAGGTAAAACACACGGCATGATATTGAGGATCAAGCCACCAATTAAGGCAAAGCCAATCATCGCAATAAAGCTAGTATTGCTTGATTGATAGGCAATAGGCTCTGAGCCAACCTGAGCTGTCATCTCTTCAACAAAGTTAGTATCTGAAACCGTGACGCTAACGGTACGATCCGTTAAGTCGACGTCACCGATCCAGTTACTCACATCAAATACTGCAGTCATTGTATTGTCTGTGATGTGGACGGTGGGTTGAGAGAAGAAATCGTCAATCACTTCTTGGCCATCAATCAACACCATCGGCTTATCCCAGCCTCCTTTACTTGTTAGCTGAGTCACCAGTTGTTGCTTGCTCTTATCCCAAAACAGGCCATTCACTGAAGTGCGGTTAGCTTCTCGTGGTGACTGGCTCATGCCTTGGTTGAACAAGAACATCGCTTCTTCATCGAGCTCTAATGTTTGCGGATCAATGGGCAGCTCGATGTCGTAATCGGTTAACACACAGATATTGGTACACGACGGAAAGGTGAACGACGCCTTGAACAGTGCCGGCTTCGTGTTGTCTTTCAGTGTGAGTGTGACCGGAAAGCTGACATGCTTTTTGTAGCCCAACGTCATTACGTCTAGCTGCTCGTAGTACTTCGGAATTGGCCAATGCCACTCTACCGACTCTATGTTTGTTGAACCAGACCAGTCCCAACTTGGTGGAATACCACCTTCACCAGGGCTACGCCAATAGGTTTTCCAGTCGCCGTCGAGCACGACATCGAGCACGGTTTGAATCTGAGAACCGTTAACCGATTGTTCACCTGTCGACATCATTCGCATTTTGACGGGCGGGTGTTCAGGCACGCTGAGCCAACCTGTAGTCTGTGCTAAAGCATTAAATGATGTCATAACCAAAAGGGCAGTGACTAAAGTTTTTGCGCATGTACGCATGCAGAATGCCAATGAATCGACAAACTTAGTTAGTAGTGTGTTGTACACAAATGTATCTCCAAAAAATAAATAAAAGGGTGGAATAGCCCGGTTATTTACTCTCTAAATATACAGTGCTTTAGGTGTAGGCGGTGTTTTGTTGGTCGAGAAGAGCGATGGTTATCCCGAGACAATCTCGATATGTGAGGTGATAAGCTGTATGCAACAGCAATAAACAGGATAAAAGGAATCAACCAACCTGTTTTAGGTGTCGCGAAGGTGAGCATTTTTGAGCTTAGACTGCACGCGCTAGAATTTGGCGCTGACAGCGTTTTAGAAGCTTCTGAACCGAAAACACTGGCATAGAGCTCAGACATTTTATCGAAAGATGCGACGTTTGCTTGTGGGTGGCTGGTTTCTGCGCCGACAAGTATTGATTGTCCAATTAAGGAAGCTGAAGTGGTTACTTTGTTTGTAGACAGCGTACTTGCCAGACAGGTTACGATAACCAGTCCGGTAAGGAAAAGCGCCCAAAGCGAATGCTTTTGTCGGCGGCTCTGTTTGGATAAGAAAAGTAATGGTGTATTCAGCAAATCAGTCAGTAATCGAATCAGTTAGTTGTTAGTAGTTAATAGTTAGCAGATAAAACGAGCTCGTTGAATTGTGGCTAGCTTAGATAACTTTGCTCTGAGCTACAAGTCATAAAATTGTCAAAGCAAAAGAGATGCATAAATGCCAAACCTAGCGAGTGAGGCATCAAGGTTCGGCTTAAGTTCATAATAATTTTTCCTTTTTCTCTGACCGCTGTTTTTCTCATCAACGTGACTGTATTTCTTACCAAGGTGTTTTTTTTCTAACCAAGATAATTTTTCAAGGTGACCGTTTCAAAGTAACGTTTTAAGCGCGCCAGATACGCATGTATGAGAAGCAAGCGTGGCTGTGTTTGAAAAAGCTAACTAAACAGCAGACACAAAAAAGCCCAATCGCTCGTTAGGAACTGAATTGGGCTCAATCTATTAGTCTTTGGTGTTCTATGCTCTGTTCGGACGCCTTAATGAGTGCGACGAGGTCCGTTACGAACTAGGTCTTTACCATTTTCAAAGACCTCTTTAGTGATCCAGCGAGCAAGTAGAACCTTGTGGTTGCTATCAAATACAGCAACGAAATGACGACCATCTGAATTGTTGGTCGCCATGCCTACGCCTTCAACACCTTCAAGCCCTAAACCGCCATCTTCTACTGAAATTAGGAATCGCTCTAGTTCTTCTAGAGACTCAATAATATCAAGTTCGTCGTTCATTTTTTGCTCTCTTGCTGTGTGGCAACATCGAGTTTAAGGCGATTAGTGCATATGCCTAAGTGAAGATATTGACCGTTGTTTTTTGTTGGTTGCGTACTCTACAGGTCATAAGAGGGGATTGGAACTCTCAAATATTAGATCCGAGCTGATATTTTGCGAATATTTAACACAGCATACTTTTAAATGCTTGTTATCCATATTCTTTTTACTACTATTTATAGGGTCAATTTAGACATTCATAGGAATGAACATGATAAAGGTTTGGCGTTGTCTATTTTTAATGTTGGCGTTTGTCGCATTTGGAAGTTTTGCGCAAAGTGTCGATAAAATAGCAGAAGTACAAGACCAACTAATGTTGGATGTAGCCACATTAGAAACAGCCCACGATGCTGAAAAGCCGTTTTTAGAAGATATATTAAGGCGTAAAAACCAAGCGCTACGTAAAGAGATCTCCTCTCAGTTATCATCTGATAAGAAGCAAGGTTTAAACGTTGTTCTTGCCCAGCAGGTTGAGCTTTTACAGCATTTACTGTCATTGAACGAAGCTAAAATTGCCTCTATGAGCAAAGACAACCGTTCGGCTGAAGGGGATGCAAAAAAGCGTCTTGAATTGTTGATTCAAAAAAGAATCGGAATGATGGATGACTACTATCAGCAACTCTCTAAGACCTTAAGTTGGTCAAAAGATCGAGGCATTGATGTATCGGCTGCGGAAAGTCAGTTAAAAGCTGCACTAATTTCTCGTTCTCAATATCTGACAAATGCGATTCTCTATACAGACACGCAGCGTCAAGATTTAGAGCGCCGTTTGTCTTTTGTTAGTGAAGAAGAAAAGGCGACGATAAAAACTGAGTTAATACGTTTCAGAGAACGAACTAGCGTCATGGTTGTCAGCTTAGAAAACACGATCTCGTTGATGGAACCGTTTGGGGTAGATATAACGTCATATAAGCGCATTCTGTTAGCGACCACTGGTGATATAAATGCTGATGTATTGGATATTGATGTTGCGCTAGATCTATTGGATGGTTGGTTACGTTCGTTCAGTTCATGGGCTTTTGAAAATACCCCTTCTTTTATCGTTAAACTAGCTCTGTTTCTCAGTATTTTGTACGTCACTCGCCTTATTGCTAACGTAGCTCGCAAGACCGTTCGCAAGAGTGTTTCGCACTCTAAAATGGATTTTAGTGTATTGATGCAAGACTTCTTTGTATCAATCGCATCCAAAGCGGTGGTGTTTGTCGGCCTGCTTATCGCCTTGTCTCAAATAGGGATCGAGCTAGCACCGCTATTAACCGGTTTCGGTGTCGCGGGTGTCATCATTGGTTTTGCATTGCAGGATACGCTGTCTAACTTTGCGTCAGGTTTGATGATCTTGATCTACCGCCCTTATGATGTGGGTGACATGGTTAAAGTTGCTGGCGTGCAAGGCACAGTAAAAGACATGAGCTTAGTATCGACAACAGTTCAAACTATCGATAACCAACGCTTGGTGATCCCAAATAACAAGATCTGGGGTGACGTGATAAACAATATCACTGCAGAACGCGTGAGACGTGTTGATATGGTGTTTGGCATTGGCTATTCAGATGACATCGATAAAGCGAAAGCGGTATTAAATGACATCATTATTGCGCACCCTCTAGTGCTTAAAAAGCCTGAGCATATGATCAAGCTGCATACATTAAATACATCTTCTGTAGACTTCGTGGTAAGACCTTGGGTTAAGACAAACGATTATTGGGATGTGTATTGGGATGTGACGGAAACTGTAAAGAAACGCTTCGATGAAGAAGGCATCACGATTCCATTCCCGCAACGAGATGTGCATATTTACAATCACGAAGAGAGTTAATTCATCTTAAAGTTAATTTCATAATGTGAGAATCAAATGGACGCCGAATAGGTGTCCATTTTTGTTGGAAGTCAGTTTATCTGAATCTCGTTCTTTTATGTCACTTCACGCTAGTCAGAATTGCGTTATCATGGGGCAGGCTCAGTCTGGATAGTTGAAATCGAATGGATGATTCACAGCAAAACCCTAAAACGAGAAATACAACGGTAAGAAAAGCGACGCGAATCGAAAGTGTCATGAACTCTGCGATGTGGCATTTAACCCAAAGAGACATGACGGAAAGCGAGTTGATTGCGAAGTTGAAAGTGAAAACGGACAATCAAGATTGGATCAATGAAACCTTGAGCAACTTGAAAGGTTACGGCTATCTTAAATCCGACCAAGATTTCGCTGAGCAATTCGCAGAACAAGCCTTCTTTGGCGAATTTGGATCTCGATACATCGTAGAGAAATTGAAGAAGAAAGGACTCTCCGATTCGATTATTACTGATGCTATTCACAAGGTTTCTGCTGAAAAAAATATCGACGAACAGACTATCTTGATAGATCGAATCAACCACTATTACACCAGTTTTACCATGAGCCGTGAAAAGCTGGTTGCGACACTGCAAAAGCGTGGTTTTAGCTATCAGCAAGTAAAAGTCGCCATTGACCAGCACCCACAAGCGCATGAACTGAAAAGTAATATCCAAATCAAAGCTGAGAAAGCGGATTTGGAAAAAGAAGTGCTCAAGTATGCTCGTAAAGGCAAAGGCTTGACCGCTATCCAACAAGAACTAAGACAACGACAAATCGATACCACTGAGCTTTCATCGTTGATTGACCGATTGATCAATGAAGAGCAATTGGACTTTTACTCTTCCTGTTTAGAACAACTTCAGAAAAAATCTTATGACCTTAACGATCACAAGGAACGTTCAAAGGCCTACGCCATGTTGAGCCGCAAAGGCTTTTCATCCGATGAGATTAAATTCGCGTTGAGTGAAGGTAACGAGTAGCTAAGCCGGAAAAATTTCCTATGTAGTATGTTGGTTTGCCCTAAGTAACTATTGGACATAAATGAGTCATAGAAATTACTTAGGGTATTGCAAAATCTCTGGTGTATTGACTAATTTAACTTATTCACTACAACCACATACAATCTCGAAGGCTACATTCGGCGAACAATGACAAGTATCTAAAGAAAGTGTCCGACTGGAGTTGAGCAGACCATACTTCTTTCAACGCGAACAATAGAAAGCATGAAACTCAACTAACTACCCTATCAATAAATGCAAGAAAAGTGTGAGTTTGATTGCATATATAAAAATCACTAATCATACAATTTGCTTCAGCCGCCTCCCTTAAGGTACAAGATAACACAACAACTAATTAACATGGTTGTTATATATCAATAGATCACATAAGGAATATGTCATGAAGAAGCTAGACAAATCGAAACTATTTTCAGTAAACAAAAACGGCTCGCCTGTACTGAAGGTCGTCGAAAACTAATCTAGTCAATGGAGGCGATTTGATGAACTACTACCTATATATTTTTTCTCACTTAGCCTCCATTGTTGCTTTTCGTAGTACAACAATTGTCATCATATGGGCGGTAATACAGTCTTTCGGTCAAGCTGAGAGCGTAGGCACTCTCGTCGCGATCATGTGGATTGCGAATATCTGCTTCTTACCTATATCCGGTTTTCTACTGGATATGTACTCAAAAAAAACCATTATTCTGGTCTCTAGCGTTGGCTCTCTTTTAGCTTCAGCTCTATTGGTCTATTACTATGAATCACTGCTAAACTGCATACTCATTGTTTCACTCCTCTCGATTTTTAACAGTGCTATCTCAGCAGCTCCAAATAGTCTTATCCCCTTACTCGTTGGTAAAGAGAAGCTAACAAAGGCCATTGGCCTCTCTTCCACATTAAACTCGCTGCAAGTCATTATCGGCGTGGTCATCGGTGGGGGCGTTATTTATGCCATCGGTGTAGAGGTTTCTCTGTATGTTACCGCGACTCTTTACTTTCTTTCTCTGGTCTTGGTGCTATCTATGACATTCCCTAAAGCACCCATTGAAAGAGAAAAAACACCAAATAAAGCAACTCAAATCACTCAAGGATTTCGTAGTCTTAGAAGACTAAAACCGGAGTTCATGTTTTGCCTATCTGCGATGGTGGGCAATTTCATCTTGACACCTTTGGTATCGGTCATCATCCCAATCTATGTTCAACACGGACTCAATAACAACGTGGGTTATGTCGTTCTATTTGAATCAGCGATAGCAATAGGAATGATTCTTGGAGGAACGATATCGATCAGAGCTACCGTTTGGCTTACACGATACCATCAAGTGTTATTGGGAGGGTGTTTGATAGGACTTGGTGTTATCGGTTTCGCTTCATTTGAGCACGCTTATCTCAAAGCCGTCGCTCTGTTCTGCTCTGGGGTGGGATTGACGATAAAAAGCATACCATTTAGTTCTTTGAGAGGTCATGCCGTACCACATGATTATAAAGCTCGAATTGAATCCGCTATTTTCACGTTATGTATACTCAGCATTCCGATTGGAAGCTTTACGTTCAGCTACATACTGGATAACACACTCCTTGATATCAATAACCTTGTCATGTTCATGGGTGTACTCATTATCCTATCTCTCGCGTTTATCACTTTCTCAAAGGAATCAGTAAAAGCTCTCAAACAGGGCGATGACGACCTTGAGCATTACTACACCCAAAACTACCCAAAGGCTTTCAAGTAAATGGACATTGCAAAAACAAACTGGGCGACCCCTAATTCACACAATGCCAATACCATTATCAACCTTAACTTGGATGGGATTACAGACAGCTTTAACTACCTTTATGAATACTCCGGGCGGGACGATTCGAAGCTTGAGACATTCCTAACTCAAAACCGCTCTGCTTTACGTAAAAACATGCCGCAAGCTTTCCTATACCATGAGTATATGGTCAGGAACGTAGAGCGCTCCGATTTCAAACTTCAGGACACATTCGATCATCTGTTCACGGAGTTAGGCTCTGAGAGTTCGAGCCCTCTTGACATTGTCCCTTTTGGCGAGCGATACCAGGTATTTACAAACCAAGTTATTCAATCATTGATAGCCGCTGATCACTCGGAGTGTTATGGCGAGCATTTGGTGGAAAGAAACCAAGGGATAACCACTCCCAATAGAGACCAGTTTCAGTATACCCTAGAGGAAGTACAGAAGTGTTTGTAATACATAAAGAGCTCCTGCCCTGCATTGTATGAGGAAATAAACACGGTTGTATCTCAAATACACATAATGAGCTCGCCTCATGTGAACGCAGGTAGCTACCTGAGTATGCTCGGTATGTTCAATATTCGCTATTTAAAAAGCGATGTTGAGCACTGGAGTCGTTTAGCTGAACACATCATTCATGAAGCAGCCCATAACTTACTCTATCAACTGTGGTATCAAGAGCCAATTATCACCAGTGATGACGGAGTGTTTTATACTCCATTTCGAAAGGACGAGAGACCGATCAGCGGGGTATATCATGCGATGTTTGTGCTCGCACGAACCATCTATGGCTTTAACCATTTGTTGTCCAATCCTGATATTGAGCTCAAACAGAGTGATATTAGTAGTCACTATAATGAAGCGAATAACCAGCTTCCTTTTACAGAGAAATTTTTTCAAACCGTTGAGGTGATTGAACAATCCGGGAGGCTTACACCATTTGGCCAAAAGGTAATGAACGATTGTATTAGCTTGGTCAAAGAATGCCAGTATCGAGTATAAATGTAGTTATCATGTAATAGCTCTAAGATACATACTCCTTTGTGTATGTAATGCACATTCAGTCAAAATCAGAGCCAGACATCGACGCGCTTCTGCCTTAGAACTTCAAGTACTAACAGGGTTCATGGAGCGGATACAGTTAAACAACGAGACTTTAAAACAAGAAAAATCTTGCTCTGACACACTTTGGGGCAAAAATGAGTTATGTCACGACTCATTTTTGCCTTTTGCATTGGTAATAAAACTCAATCTATCGACCATATTGCTCAACAATAAAGTGCTCAAAATCATCGCACATTTGGTCATTCGACTTTTCATTATTCGCTAACTCGGTTGCACCATCAACAATCGATATCCTCGCATTTAAATCAGCGACTTGTGCACGTTTACGAGAAGCCAGTTGTTTGATTTTTTGCTCTTCAATGGCCCATGCTTGTTCTGGTGATAAGTTACATTCGTCGGCAAGGTATTTGGCATTGAAGCCTTCCCCAGTAAGACTTTGTATTGTCCCGTTATGGTTCACGCTATTGCCTTGATGCCAATAGTGCTCAGCCAACAAAGGGCCGATCTCTGGGTTATCTGTTAAGTAGCCAAATTTCTCGGTGAAATATGCACGCGTTTGGTACACCGCCATATGAGCCAATAAGTAACCTTGATATGCGCAAGATGCTTCATCGGACAATAAGTGCGGGATCGCCATCAGTGGGCGAGGGCTGCAATCTAATCCTAGAATCTTCTTTTCACTGTTGCGGGCAAGCGCCGTGATCTTTTCAGGCGTCAGATCTTCATCAGCCAGTTCATAGAGTGCTCGCTCAAAATAAGGAACCACAAGAATGCTGCGCTCTTGATAAGCGCGGAATGGTTGTTTGTTGTCGATGATGGCCTTGATCAATTCATCTGGTACAGCTTGGCCTTCTGAATTAAGCGCGTATTGTTTTAGCCAATCGGCGTCATTCAACAAGCTGTCACAGAACATGGATTGAGTTTCGGCATAAGCCATCGATGTTGGTGCAAATTCTTGAGAGAAACAAGGCGCATTCATTTTAACATTTGCGAAATGCGCAGCGTGGCCGCCCTCATGAAACAGTGTGTTTATACCATCATAGCCGCTGCCGATTTGATCTGGTTTGGCATTGCTTGTGAAGTTAACCTGTGCAGCAACCCATTCACCTTGATCATAGAAAGAAGGGATAGGCCCATGACAGAAGCCATTTGGGTATTTTCCTTTACGATCGAGTAGATCTAATTTAAGGGTTGCTTGTGAGTATTCGATGTTTAGGCGACCAAAAGATTCAATCCAGCGTCGAAGAGACTTTGAGAACGGAACATAAGGATCAAGATCATTCATAACGTCACCTGCAAAAGAGTAGGTAAAGTTATGGGCTTGAAGTGCATTATCGCCTTTCTGCTCAGCCAAATTGGCGAGGCTTTGCTGGTGGCTATCGCGTGTACGAGCTTCAAAATCATCCAAGATGGTAAACAGTTGCTCAGTCGTCATCTGTTCGGTTTTAACCACCGAGTAATCAAAGAAGGTTTTAAAACCCAGTGATTGAGCAAATTGGTTACGTTTTTTGATTAGCTCAATGAAACCGTTGGCCAGTAACCACTGCTCTAAACCCAATAGTGCTTGGTGAGCAGAAAGCCTGACTTGCTCGTTGCTATTGCTTCTTACTGCTGAACCTAAAACTGGCAGTGATCCTTCTGTTTCATCACCCTTTTCATTTACGTAAGTCATTACGTGATTTTGTTTCTTCTCAAATAGCTCAGCTTCAAACTTGATGAGGTCTGCTTTTAGCACTTGTGATTGCTCAGACTCAATAGCGTGAGATCTAAAGGTTGCTAGCCAACCATTCAGCCCGGTCAATGTGCTCTCTTTTTCTTGAGGGTCTTGAATGTCATCGATAGCAGCGAGTTGTGTTTCGATAGCTGCAATCTGTTCGGCAGAGCTAAGAAATTCAGTCCACTGAGTCTGCGCGAGTGTAGAGCCATCATGGTCGTCACTGATTCCCATATAAGTATCCCAAAAGAAGTCTTCTTTTGTTTTATGAGTCGCAAGATACTTTTGATTTAATTGGTTGAGATAGTGCGTGGCAGTCATGGACGTTCCTTGTAAATTAATCAGTAATTTCAATATTATGACACATTCACCGATGTATTGTGTGACGGCAGATATAACAGAGTGCAACTCTTATTATTATCAATTTTGTTAATATTATCTTTGGGCAATATTTTTTGCTTTATAGATGTAAATCGAGCAGTTGTTTGTTGACTGGTCACGTATAATGGGCACTTCATACCGCGCTAAATAAGCACAATTGATGAAAATTTTTCCTGTCTTAAGCTTACCTTTGTTACTGGTTTTGAATGCCATTACATTTTCCGCACAAGCAACCGAAAGCTGGTGGCTGCGAACGGTGTTCAATACGAGTTCAACTCAGCCTAGTTCCCAGCACTATATTAACGACATAGATTTAATGGATTGTGGCGAAGTCGAAGGCACTCAGTTGTGCAGTGACCAAACCAAATATTACGATCTGGATGTTTATGTTGAACTGGAGCTAGGTGAATCAAGTGTCGAAGTGGTTCGCTTAAATCTGCCATATTCGAACCTAAGTTACACAAAGCTTCAGGCATATCTTCGTCAAGATGGCTTTGCTCTCAGTTCAATTCGCATTGGAGAGGATGATTTTGATGTCGTCGCTCAACTCGAACAAGCGAAACGTGAGGGCGTTGGTTACGATAAGGTAGATAAACAACTCGTCGAATTCATCAATGCACCACATCATTCCTCTGAGCAAATGAGTTTATGGAATGTGCCTAGTTCTTCCTTATCCTCTTCTCGTTCTTCAGCTCCTTGGATTCAGCTACATAGTGATGGTGACAACTTAACGGTCGAACTAAATCGTCTTTAATTGTTCAAATTTATAGATGGTTTCGTCATTCATTATTTGTAGTTCATTAGAGAGAACAAGCCTTTTGGAAGAGCGACTCACGGACAGACCGCAAGTTATTATTCATTTAAGTGTTCGTTTTTCTGTGGCTCTCACATTTTTAGTAAGCGTTTACCTTTGCCATTTGTTATACGTTGAGCCTTCGGTAAAACGAGCTTAGGATACGTTCAGTATTGATAAAGGAGACAACCCATGGTTGCAAAAGTAACGGTAGCGCCACAAGGCCCAGAACTTTCTGAGCTGGTGCAAGGATACTGGCGTACAGCTGAATGGGGTATGACCCCGCAACAACGCCTGACTTTCCTGAAGCAGCACATTGATCTTGGTATCACAACGGTTGATCACGCGGATATTTACGGTAACTACCAATGTGAAAAGTTGTTTGGTGAAGCATTAGCGCTTGAGCCAAGCCTTCGTGATGATATCCAAATCGTCACCAAGTGCGATATCAACTTGTGTGGGGACCATACTCCTGATCGCAAGATCAATCACTATGACACAAGCGCACAGCATATTTACCAATCAGTAAATAACTCTCTAGAGCGTTTAGGTGTAGCCGAACTGGATGTATTGCTTATTCACCGTCCTGATGTACTGATGGATGCAGATGAAGTGGCAGAAGCGTTCGCTGAACTGCATAAGGTCGGTAAAGTTAAGCACTTCGGTGTCTCTAACTTCTCACCTCGTCAATTCGACTTGCTGCAATCTCGATTAGGTAAGCCACTCGTCACCAACCAAGTTGAAATCAATCCGCTGAACTTCGAAGTCGCGCATGATGGCACGCTGGATCAACTGCAGATGAACCGAATCCGTCCTATGGCGTGGTCTTGTCTCGGTGGCGGCAGCATCTTTAGTGGTGATTCAGCGCAAGCGATTCGTGTTCGTGATGAACTAGAAGCGATTCGTCAAGAAGTGGGTGCAGACAGCATTGACCAAGTTATTTACGCTTGGGTTCGTCGTTTACCATCTAACCCGATTGCGATTGTTGGATCAGGTAAGATTGAGCGTGTGAAGACGGCTGTTGATGCACTGAAAATCGAACTGACTCGCGAGCAGTGGTACCGCGTATGGGTTGCCTCTAAAGGTCACGGTGTGCCATAGAAAGCAATTCATATAGAAGCGAAAGCCAGCTAAGAAAGCTGGCTTTTTTGTGTTCGCCTAACCTATTTCTTCAAAACTGTGATTAAGGTGGAATAATTTTCAAAAACACTCATAATGCACTCTGTTTTTCACCAGTTGGATATTTCCATTGAGCACTTCAAAATTCTCTTCAATCGCCCTTAAACCAGAGCTTCTAAATACGTTAGACTCTCTTGGTTATACTGAAATGACGCCGATCCAAGCGTTAAGTCTTCCTACTATCCTAAATGGCAAGGACGTTATCGGTCAGGGTAAAACGGGTTCAGGTAAAACAGCTGCTTTTGGTTTAGGCGTGCTGCAGAACCTACGCGTTAAGCGTTTCCGTGTTCAGTCTTTAGTGTTATGTCCGACTCGTGAGCTTGCAGACCAAGTAGCAAAAGAGATCCGTACTCTTGCTCGTGGTATTCACAATATTAAAGTGCTGACACTATGTGGCGGTATGCCAATGGGCCCACAGATTGGTTCATTAGAGCATGGCGCACACATTCTTGTGGGCACTCCTGGTCGTATTCTTGACCACCTAGAGAAAGGCCGTATTGACCTGTCTGAGCTGAACACACTTGTGTTAGATGAAGCGGATCGCATGCTAGAGATGGGTTTTCAAGACGCTTTGGACGCAGTGATTGAAGCGGCGCCAAAAGAACGCCAAACTCTGCTATTCAGTGCAACTTTCCCTAAACAGATCAAATCTGTTGCAGACCGCATTATGCGCAACCCAGAAATGGTGAAGGTTGAGTCAACGCATGACCACTCAAGCATCCAGCAACACTTCTACAAGCTAGAAGGTTCTGAAGCTCGTGATGATGCTCTAGAGTTGCTGCTACTTCATCACCAACCGGAATCTGCGGTTGTGTTCTGTAACACTAAGAAAGAAGTGCAGAACGTAAACGATGAGCTAAGCCACCGTGGTTTCAGTGTTATCGAACTTCATGGCGACATGGAACAGCGTGAACGTGACCAAGCTTTGGTTCAGTTCTCAAATAAAACCATCTCGATTCTAGTGGCGACAGACGTTGCGGCTCGTGGTCTTGATGTTGATAACCTAGATGCTGTATTCAACTTTGAATTGTCTCGTGACCCTGAAGTTCACGTACACCGCATCGGTCGTACTGGACGTGCAGGAAGCAAAGGCGTAGCTATCAGCTTCTTTAGCGAAAAAGAAATGCACCGTGTTGCTCAAATTGATGAGTACATGGATATGCCAATCGAGCCGTCTCAATTGCCAGCAAAACCAATTGCTAAGCCATACTACTCAAATATGGTGACGATCCAGATTGATGGTGGTAAGAAAGCGAAACTTCGCGCAGGTGATATTCTTGGTGCGTTGACTGGCCAAGGCGGCATTGATGGTAAATCAGTCGGTAAGATCAACTTGTTCGCGATGCGTGCTTACGTTGCTGTAGAAAGATCAATGGCTAAGAAAGCATTAGCTAAAATCGAATCAGGTAAAATGAAGGGGCGTCAATTCCGCGCCCGAATCCTGAAATAGTTCGAGACTGTAGCCCTTTACTGCAAGTGTCATTCTAATGGCAATGCAGTAAAGGGTGTTCCACAATTGGTTATTACCTTGGCCTATTCACCAAGGCTGTTAACCATAGATCTATTCATCCGGTCTGATCGAATAAAGATCATTGATATGTTTTCCTTCGCTAAGATACCAAGCCATCGCTTCCTGTCGATTATTAGCAAATATCGTAATTGTGATTATTTTTCCATCGTCAAAATAGCAAAGCTCATATTCTAATTCGCTTGTATGATGAGGAATTGCGGACATAGCTTGCCTCCCAAATACAGATCATCTGAAATTATGCAAAACATATACCATGTTATATGTGATGTATTGCTTTTTAATAAGCAATAAAAACTAAACAACATCATCGCAACAAATGAATTTTATTTTAAGCATTTGCCGAAACTCCCTATTTAGCAAGACAAAGCCTCAATTTATCCGAAAGTTTTACGAGAACCCGATTTTGTAGCTAATGTTATAAGATCGTATTGAGGTTCGTCGTTGAGTAAAATTTTGTGAGGGGGGGGGAATGAGAAAGTGCCGTTGGTTAGTCTTATTAAGCTGTCTTATATTCTCTGGCTGTGGAACCAAATTCGCTTATAACAATTTAAGTTGGTTTGCCGTTAGCTATATTGAAGACTTTGTTTCTCTATCTAATAGTCAAGAATTAGAGCTCGAAGAGCGATTAGACTTATTGCAGCAATGGCACAAAGAAACCCAACTGCCATTGTATATCTCGCAGTTAGAAGTGATTCAGAGCATTGATCGTTCCGGTATAACCCCCACGTTTATTACTGAACAAAGTGACCAAATTAAAAATCATATTCGCTCGATCGTTAATAAGTTTGCCCCCGATATTTACGCGTTGAGTATGCAGTTGACTCCTGAGCAAGATAGCGAGTTCTTAAACAACTTTAGAGAAAAGCAGCAAGATTATTACCAAGAAAGATTGTTGTTGAATGAGGAAGATTCAAGAGAGCGATATCGAAATCTCATAGAAGAGAGACTAGAGCGATGGTTAGGTTCGGTATCGAAAGAGCAAAAACAGATTATTTTAGATTGGTCTCAAGCGTGGGTAAATACCAACGATAACTGGCGCCAATATCAAAATAACACCTACCAAGATCTCACAACACTGATGGAAAAGAAGAGTGATCTACATATCACTCAGCCAATTATTATGAACTTGCTTCTGAATAACGAAGCTTATTATCCTGAAGAGCTGGAGTCTCAGATCAACAAGAATATGGAAACGTCAGCCCAGTTCTTAGTCGATATTGTTGAGGTCAGCAGTAATAAGCAGTGGTCTTATTTCATTAATGAATTAGAGAGCCTCAAATCAACGCTAGTGACACTGCAGGAGTAGGGCTCGAGTAAGCTTCGTTAATAGCTAAAAAGGCTGATCGTGTTAAATCCATCAGCCTTTCAAATATTATCGTATGGTAAGGGTTTTAACCTTGATTACTCATCAACAGCTTTGGAATAGAGCCTTTCGCTGTCTTCGATATTTTTTGCATCAGTTGAAAGCTTGGCTGTTGAATACCGTGGTCGCTTTGCAGTTCATCAATCATTAATAACCATAAGCGCGCTGTCATTTCTGAATCGGCTAACGCTCTGTGGAAAGTGCCGTCATTGTCGATATTCTTGAAACGCACAAGGTCGCCTAGCTTATGAGTTGGTGCGTCTTGAATTAGACGACGAGCAATCAGCATTGAGCATGCAAATTGTCCATTGTAATCGCGACCAATATTATCTAATTCCGCATCAAGAAAGCGCTTATCAAATGAGGCATTGTGAGCGACAAGTTGGCTGTCTTGAATGAAGTCTGCAAACTCATCCATCACTTCACTGCAACTGGACGCTGTGCTTAACATACGGTTACTGATTCCGGTATAACCTTCAATGAATCCACTGACACGAAACCCTGGGTTCATGAGCTGTTGGAAGGTGTCGACGACTTCGCCGTTAACGAGTTTCACCGCACCGATTTCAATCGCTCGGTCACCCATGTTTGGTGATAAGCCTGTGGTTTCGAAATCGAGAACGATAACGGAGTCTGCGGAGTTTGGAGCCATCGTGTTTCCTAATTGCTATTGGGTGGTATCGCTTTATATGAGGCGTTTGGTGCTGCTATTAATAAGTTATTGATTATTGCTGCTGATAGTGAGCTCAGTGTAACCCGTCGAATCGTCATGCTCTCTGTTGAAGGTCAAAGTATCGTAGCGATGAACGATCAATTCAGCCGTGGTCGCGATAATAGTCTCTTCAAGCAAATGCCCACCAATCACGTTGCCATTTTCATCAGCAACGGATATATGAACATGCTGGTGGTTTGGGGTTAGCGTCGCCATCACAGATACGATTTCAAACGGAGCTTTGATGAGCTTGGTGTTGTTCGCATTAGCCAATCGAATATTGAGTTGAGAAACACATCCGACACAAGACGCAACAGAACCCGCTGAGATATTGTGTGCTGTCACAAGCTTTTGGAGTTCAAGCTTGAGGTCTTGGCCGCGGGTTAATCTCGTTGCGATAGGAGTAATCATCTCAATACCTCTGTTTTATCTTTATCCGTGAATCAAAGAACAAAACGAAGCCACATTGGGCTTCGTTTGAGTGATACGTTGGCTAGTTATCGCGGCTAGTTAAGCTTTGATCGTTACTTGCCTTCTTTCTCTTGCTGCTCTCTTTTCTTTTTAGGAACAAAGTTCAACACAGAAATAGGCACTTCTTTGCGTGGTTCGAAACCTTCAACCACGCGACGTTCAATCAAGTGGCCAAGACGTTTTTCAATGATGCACAGGTTCTTGAAGTTATCTTTCGATAGGAAAGAGATCGCTTCACCAGATGCATCAGCACGGCCTGTACGACCAATACGGTGAACATAGTCGTCTGCTGGGAATGGGATGTCGTAGTTCACTACGCGGCTTAGGTTATCGATATCGATACCACGAGCAGCAACGCCAGTCGCTACCAAGTACTTTAGACGACCTTTCTTGAAGTCAGCCAAGATCTTTTCACGGATCGCTTGGCTGCGTCCACTGTGGAAAGCTTCTGCCTGAATGCCACGCTTTTCAAGTTGAGCCACTAACTTAGCCGCGCCATGTTTAGTTTCGATAAAGATAAGCGCTTGATCCCAATTACCTTCGGTAATCATGTGGCTCAATAGTGCTGACTTACGGTCTTTATCTACCGTTACCAACCATTGCTCAATGTTCGCTTTAGACGCGTCAGTTTTCGCAATTGAAATCTCTTCCGCTTCACTGATAGCACTTTTCGCTAGCGCACGAACTGGCGTTGAAAGCGTTGCCGAGAACAGTAGGTTTTGGATGTCTTGTGGTAAACGCGCAATGATCTTGTTGATGTCTTCAATGAAACCCATGTCTAGCATGCGGTCTGCTTCATCAAGAACCAATACTTCAACTTCATCAAAGTGAACGGCACGTTGTCCGTACATGTCGATCAAACGACCTGGAGTTGCAACCAGAATATCAACACCTTCAATCAGACGATCTTTTTGATGTTGGTAAGACACGCCACCGTACATCGCTAGTGATGTTAGGTTTAGGAATTTTGCGTACTTAGTTATGTTCTGCTCAACCTGAATCGCAAGTTCACGAGTTGGTGTCAGAATAACAGCACGAATGCGTTTTTTACGTTGTGTTTCACCTTTACTTAGCATTTCTAAGATAGGGAGAACAAAGCTCGCAGTTTTACCTGTACCTGTTTGTGCAGCAGCAATAAGGTTCTTACCAGAAAGCACAATCGGAATTGCTTTTTCTTGAATAGAGGTTGGCTTTTCATAGCCTTGTTTTGCAACGGCTTTAACAATAGGTGAGCTTAATCCAAGCTTGGAAAATGGCATAAGTTTCTCGGTATGATTTGGCTAAATAGCGATGGAAAGGTTCAACAATCTTATATGAGGATAAGATTAATGGCTGCATTCTACCATGTTGCTTGCTCACCGCTAGTCACATGCACATAAAAAAATCCAGTGTCGACAAGACACTGGATTTTCAGTTTTGGGTGTTCGCTATTTAGCTTGGGTTTATCGAAAGCGTTTAAGCGATCTCAATCTTCTCGGCTTGGTTTTGCTCTGCCATTGATAGTGCTAGCGCTTCTGCAGCCTTAATACCATCAATACCAGCGGAAAGGATACCGCCTGCGTAGCCTGCACCTTCGCCAGCAGGGAAGAAGCCCTTAAGGTTGATGCTTTGGAAGTCTTTACCACGTTTGATGCATACAGGAGAAGACGTACGAGTCTCAACACCAGTTAGTAGGCCGTCTGGTGTAGAGAAACCTTTGATCTTCTTCTCGAACGCTGGGATTGCTTCACGAATCGCTTCGATAGCGAAATCAGGCAGTGCTTTTGAAATATCAGTCAGGTGGATACCCGGTGTGAACGACGGTTGTACTTCACCGATTGCACTTGGATCGCGACCTTTCAAGAAGTCACCGATTTTCTGAGCTGGTGCATCGTAGTTTTCACCACCAAGTACATAAGCGCCACTTTCTAGTTCACGTTGTAAACGGATACCAGCCAGTGCGTCACCTGGGTAATCACGCTCTGGGTCGATACCTACAACGATTGCACTGTTTGCGTTACGTTCTGCACGAGAGTATTGGCTCATGCCGTTAGTTACTACGCGGCCTTCTTCAGACGTCGCAGCTACTACAGTACCGCCTGGGCACATACAGAAGCTGTATACAGTGCGGCCATTCTTACAGTGGTGAACCAGTTTGTAGTCCGCAGCACCTAGGATTGGGTTGCCTGCGTTCTTACCGAAACGCGCTTCATCAATCATCGATTGTTTGTGTTCGATACGGAAACCAACAGAGAAAGGCTTCGCTTCCATGTAAACGCCACGATCGTACAGCATTTCAAACGTGTCACGAGCACTATGGCCAACAGCTAATACCACGTGACGAGATTTAATCTCTTCACCGTTAGAAAGCGTCAAGCCAGTGATTTGACCGTCTTCCATGTGAACGTCGTCTACGCGAGTGCTGAAGCGGATTTCACCACCTAGCTCAATGATAGAAGCACGCATCTTCTCGATCATGGTAACCAGTTTGAAGGTACCGATGTGCGGCTTACTTACGTATAGAATTTCTTCTGGTGCGCCAGCAGCTACGAATTCTTCTATTACTTTACGGCCGTAGTGTTTTGGATCTTTAACTTGGCTGTACAGCTTACCGTCAGAGAATGTACCTGCGCCACCTTCACCAAACTGCACGTTTGATTCAGTGTTCAGTGTACGTTTACGCCAGAAACCAAAGGTATCTTTTGTACGTTCACGAACTTCTTTACCACGTTCAACGATGATTGGGTTGAAACCCATTTGAGCAAGCACTAGACCAGCGAACAAACCACAAGGGCCAAAACCGATAACCACAGGGCGCTCAGTTTGATTCTCAACCGCTTTAGCGACAAACTTGTACTCCATATCAGGAGTCACTTTTACGTGCGGGTCGCTGATGAATTGCTCTAGCAGCTCAGCTTCGTTTTCAACGAGAACATCCAACGTGTAGATAAGTAGGATCTTCGATTTCTTACGAGCATCGTAGCCACGTTTAAAGATATTAAAAGAAAGTACCTGATCAGAGTTAATACCAAGCTTCGCTTCAATCGCGTCTTGAATGGCTGATTCTTCGTGGTCTAGTGGAAGTTTAATTTCGGTTAAACGTATCATTTCGATGTCTCGTTTTTTATAGGTGTCTTAGCTAGACCACTTCTTAACACAGAGTTTGATGAAAACGCTGAGGTTGAAAGAAGCGATAAGCTCACAATGGCGCGCATTTTACGAGAAATTGATTTATCTGTCATACTAATTTGGAAACATGAAGCAAATAGACACGATATTAGAGCCGTATGATGTTGAATTTTGCCTTGGGATGAGTATTATCCTCCATTCTTCAATTTTGACTAACTTATAGAGCAGAGCATCATGGCATTTGTCGTAGGCGATAACTGTATTCAATGTAAATACACAGACTGTGTGGCCGTGTGCCCCGCAGATGCATTCCATGAAGGCCCGAATTTCATGGTAATTAACCCAATCGAATGTATTGATTGTGGTTTATGTGTACCTGAATGTGATGCTCAAGCGATCTTCCAAGAAGATGAACTGCCAGAAGATCAAAAGATTTTTATCGAAGTGAATGCCGAGCTTGCCGAGATCTGGCCAGTGCAAACTGAAGTCAAAGCACCGATGGATGAAGCTGAAAAGTGGAATGGTGTCGCTGATAAGTTGGCAATGCTAGAAAAGTAATTGTTGAAAAGAACTCAAATAAAAAGGCGTACTGATTTAATCAATACGCCTTTTTTAATATCTGAACAATGTCGATTGGCTCGTTAGCCTAGAGGTCTAGCTATGCTGACGACGCATGTTGTCGAGAATGATACCTGTCGCCATTGCTACGTTCAGAGACTCAGCCCCACCGAATGCTGGAATCGTAATCTTGTCAGTCACGTATTTAGCCGCATGTTCACGGATACCGTGAGACTCGCTGCCCATCAGCAAAATACCGTTCGCAGTGAAGTTAGTCTTATGAACGCTTTCACCTTGTAAGAAAGCACCGTAAACCGGTAGGTTCGCTTGCTCTAAGTATGCAGGTAAGTCCGTTTGGCTTACGTGTACTCGGCCAAAGCTACCCATAGTTGCACTGATTGTTTTAGGGCTGTATGGGTCTGCGCAGTCGCTGCTCGCAACGATATGCTTAATACCATACCAGTCTGCCACACGAATAATCGTACCTAGGTTGCCCGGATCAGACACACCATCAAGCGCAATCATTAACCCTGTTGCTTCTGGTAGTTCAAACGTTGGAATCTCGACCACAGCAATCGCGGCATTGTTACTTACTAGAGTGCTTGCTTTGGTTAGATCGTCTAGCGAGGCTTCAACACAATCAAACTCAATCAGTGATGCGTGATTCTCAGATAAGAAATCAGCAGTAGCGAAGACGTTCTTTACGACTAAGTCACTATTGAACAGCTCAAGAACGTTCTTTTCACCTTGAACTAGAAACAGGCCGTGGGCTTTACGTTGTTTCTTTTGGCCCAAAGCACGAAGGAGTTTTAATTGGTTTTTTGAAATCATGTTTTTATCCTAGATATAAGCCCGCGCATTATAGAGCAAAGGTTGGAGAACCAAAAGAGCAAAGGTTGGAGAACCAAAAGCGTGATAACTCAATGCGATCCACTAAAAAGCAAAAGCAACCCACTTAAAAAAAGAAAAGCGCACTAAATAGCGCGCTCTTATCTGATTTACTCATCTAACATTAAGCTGAACCCAAGATTAGCTGACTTGTATGATTAATATGGGGCAGGGTAGCGCCTAAACACTGTGTTGATATCGGTAAGGATCTCTTCTGATAGAGGCTTGCTGAATGCTGCCACGTTTTCTTTTAACTGTTCCATGGTGGTTGCGCCGATAATGGTCGAGGTAACACCGTCGACTTGATTACACCATGCTAATGCCAATTGGCTTGGCGTAAATCCGTGAGCGTTCGCAACTTCGACATATCCTTTTACGGCTTCATTGGCAGACTCAGTGTCGCGGAAAATGCCTTTACGCTGCATGTAAGTCCAACGGCTTCCTTCTGGTCTCGCACCATCAATGTATTTGCCACTCAGCATGCCCGCAGCTAACGGTGACCATGGTAGGTAGGCGACGTCTTCGTGCACACAGTTTTCAATCAAATAAGGCCAGTCTTTCGCGTGCAGCAGGCTAAATTCATTCTGAATAGAGACCATTCGCGGCAAATCGTGTTTCTCACTCAGCTTAAGGTACGTATTAATGCCCCAAGTTGTGTCATCTGAAAGGCCGACATGACGAATCTTACCCGCCTTAATACAGCTCGCTAATGCCTGAAGGATCTCCAACATCTCCGCTTCATGCTGCTTTCGGTCGATATCGCTGAATCGAATGTAATTAGGAAAGTGCTTACCAAAGTGAGGTGTGGTGCGATTTGGCCAATGCAGTTGGTAAAGGTCGATATAGTCCGTTTGTAAACGCGCTAATGAAGCGTCAACCGCTGCAATTACCGCTTCCCCCGTGATTGGCCCGCCATCTCGAACCCAAGGCAATCCCGGACCTGCAATTTTGCTGGCGATGATGACTTCTTGGCGACGCTGCGGATTGCGAGCTAACCAGTTACCTATGATTGCTTCCGTTTTACCGTAGGTGTCTGGAGACGGTGGCACTGCGTACATCTCTGCGGTATCGATAAAGTTAATACCTTGGCTTAGTGCGTATTCGATCTGTTGGTCGGCTTGCTGTTGCGTGTTTTGCAGCCCCCAAGTCATGCTACCAAGACAGATTCGGGAAACGGGAATTTGACTACTTCCTAGTTTTGAATATTCCATTGAATTCGGGATTCCTGTGGTTAAGTTCTCTGGTACTCGCATAAAAGTATTTGAAAAGAGGGCGAGTGAGGAATGAAAACGAATATGAATTATTAGCACAAAATGGCGCGACAAGGTATGGCTTGAGGAAGTTTAATGAGTCATTTCTCAGCGTGACGAATGAGATGGCGATGTACTCGAATAACTATAGGTGCAGGTATAGATACAGATATAGGCGAAGGTCGGGAAGCAAAAGAGTGCGGACAGGCTGACGCCTGAATAGTGCTTATTGGAAATAGAGAAGAAAGGTCTAAAGACAAAGAGCTCTACATCATAGAGAAGTAGAGCTCTTATTTAGGGTTCTATAAATACGTTCTGAGTATTATCAAGTTACGAGGTCGCGTTGGTATCAAACCCACCTTGGGATTGCGCGAGCCTTAGAGCTTCCTGCCTTTGAACTTCTTTCTCAGTCAATACTGGTTGAAGTGCTTCCTCAGAGGCTTGAGGAGAAAAAATAAAATACTTATTAATCGTCATAACTGTGTCTCCGTGTAACGTATGACAGATTCTGCATCAAGGATAAACTGTGATCATCATCCACTTTGTACTTTTTTTAGGCTGAGAGCGAAGGGCGTAGAATGCGTACAAAGCTATCTCTTATCATCCGTATGCAATGTTGAACTGACGAGACCCTCTGTTTCAAAGTATAGGAAGCGCATCTAATTTCGCACAATAATGATTTAGAGCAATTACACAGATGGTCAGGGGCGTAAGATGAAAAACCTCGCTACTGACTCTGTGTTCGTATTTATTTAACGATGCATCGCTTATCGACATAATAATTAGGTCAGTAAATCAATTACTTAATCCATGGTGAGATAAATTATGGAAAAGCTTGTAGAACGTTTTCTGAATTACGTTACTTTTGATACCAAATCCGATCCCTCTAATCAGCAATGCCCAAGTTCACCGGGGCAAATTACCTTTGCTGAAGCCTTAAAGTCAGAATTGATCGAATTAGAGTTAGTTGATGTTTCTTTAGATGAAAATGGATATTTGATGGCGAAACTGCCGTCGAACGTTGATTTCCCAGTACCTGCTATTGGCTTTGTCGCGCATATGGATACCGCCCCTGATGCTTCAGGGGAAAATGTGAAACCACAGGTGATTAAAGATTATCAAGGTGGAACGATTGAGCTAGGCACAAGTGGTGAAAGCTTAAACCCAAGCCAATACCCAGATCTTGATACTTTGAATGGTCATGACCTTATTACGACCGATGGCACGACGTTACTGGGTGCCGACAATAAAGCGGGTATCGCTGAAATCATTAGTGCGATTGCTTACCTAAAGGCGAATCCTGAAATCAAACACGGTGACATCTGCATTGGTTTCACGCCAGATGAAGAGATCGGCCGTGGTGCAAACCTGTTTGATGTAGAGAAGTTTGGCGCTGAATGGGCGTACACCATTGATGGTGGGCCTGTCGGCGAGTTGGAGTTTGAGAACTTCAATGCCACAAGTGCTGATGTTATTTGCCACGGCGTAAACGTTCACCCGGGTACCGCAAAAGGTAAAATGGTCAACTCAATGAACATCGCTGCGCAATTCCAATTGATGATGCCAGCGCAAGATACACCAGAATGCACAGACGGTTATGAAGGTTTCTACCACCTGAAATCGGCTGAAATGAGCGTTGCTCGTTCTGAATTGGGTTATATCATCCGTGATTTTGAACGCGAGGGCGTAGAAGCACGTAAAGCATTCATGCAGCAAAAAGTGGATGAACTGAACGAGCGTCTTGAGAAAGGCCATGTTGAGTTGGTGCTAACTGATAGCTACTTCAATATGAAAGAGATGGTTGAACCACATCAACATATTATCGAGTTAGCAAAGCAAGCGATGATTGAATGCGATGTTGAGCCAATGATCAAACCGATCCGAGGTGGTACTGACGGTGCTCGCCTCTCGTTTATGGGGCTACCGTGTCCGAATATCTTTACTGGTGGCTACAACTTCCACGGTATTCATGAGTTCATTACCATTCAAGGTATGGAACAGGCGGTGAAAGTGATTGTCGAATTGTCTCAACGTACTGCTCTGCATTGCCAGAAATAGCAGCCTATAACGCGATATCTCTTTGTATTTTGAGAGTATTCAATAATACTCTCTTTAAGCATAAGGGAGTACGCGATGAAAAAGTTAGTTTTACTTTGCACCCACTTGGCCGTGGGTGCTGTTGGTTTTGGGCTTGGTGTTTATGCATTGCCTATCTTGATTGAGCCTGATTCTCCATCTTCGAGCTCAGTTGAAGCCATCTCACAACAAGCTATCTATACAGGTGAGTTTACCAAAGATCGACAAGACAGTGACTTTTTGCATTGGGGAGAAGGCATCGTTTCTGTGTCTGAAAGTGCGATCGCTTTTGAAGGTGAACTGGCACCGGGACCGGATTATAAGGTTTACCTCTCGCCTCAGTTTATTGAAACCGAGCAAGCCTTTAATGAAAGTAAAAGCGAGTTACTGAGAGTGGGAGATGTGAAAACATTCGACCGATTTATGGTTAACCTTCCGGAAAGTGCTGATCTTAATCGATTTAATACGGTTGTGATTTGGTGTGAAACTTTTGGCCAATTTATTACTTCTGCCAAGATAAAATGATAGCCTTACCTAAGCTAATTTAGGCACGAAAAAGCGCTCCATTTCTGAGCGCTTTTTTATAATGTGTTGTATCGACCTAAATATGGTTGAGTTAGTCGCTGTAAAGCTCATTGTTATAGAGCTCAATGTTTTAATGCTAAAGGAATAAGTAATGGAAAAGATGTGGCAAGTAATAGATTTCCTACTCGCTCATAAATTTATTTTTAGTACACTGATCATCTGCATTATTTTAATCATCCGTCGAATCACCTTGTCTCGAATTCGCGGTGATGTCGCTTTCCTTACTGAAGACCAGCGTAATTGGATGTCACGAACAAAGAACGGCACTTTTGCTGTGATTGTGTTCACTATGTTTGTTTTGTGGAAACCTGAAATAAGCGAGTTTGCACTGTCTGTAACTGCCATTGCCGTTGCGATAGTCGTGGCTTCGAAAGAGATCATTTTGTGTTTCACTGGCTCTATTCAGCGAGCGAGTTCACGTTCGTTCCGAATTGGTGATTGGATTGAGGTAGGTAAAATCAGTGGTGAGGTGATTGAGCACAATTTGATGGCGACTGTGATTCAAGAAATCGATTTGTATCATGGGCAATATCACTTCACAGGTAAGACCGCCACTTTGCCTAATAGCATGTTCTTCACTTATCCGGTAAAGAACCTCAACTTCATGAAGCGCTATGTTTATCATAACTTTTTTGTGACGGTGAAAGACTTTGTAAATCTATACCCTATGGTGCCGGGTCTTATAGTGAAAATTGAAGAGCATAGTGAAGAGTTTATCGATGTTGCTCGTCGTTATAACGGTGTGATCGAAAAGCGCGCTGGCGTCGACCTTCCAGGTTCTGAGCCACACATCCACATCACGAGCAGTTCAACGGGTGAGCAAGAAGTGCATTTTATGATTTTCTGCCCGACGGAAAAAGCGATTCACTTAGAGCAAGATATTCGCAAAGACTTTATGGAAGCGTACGCAGAAGCCTTTCCAACTAGCGTTTAACCCCAATTAACGCTTAACCCTAACTAAAGCTTTATGTTGTTTACGCGTTTAGTCTTTGAAACGCGAGATACTTAAATAACAAAAAAAAGCCGAGAACGATAACATCGACTCTCGGCTTTTTTATATTTGAAATTTAGCTTCGATATTAGTCTAGGTCAGCGAGTGGTAACCAATCGATTTCCACACCAGCTTGCTCAAACATATCTTGGCTTATTTTGATCTTATCTCCCCAACGAGAAAGGAAATCTTCACTTTGCTCTGGGCAATGTACCGCTGAAATTCCAGTTTGGATGATTTTTGCTGCACAGTTCGGACAAGGGAAGTGAGTTACCCAAACTTCACAACTGTCTAAATCACGTTTAGCAAACAAGATTGCATTTTCTTCAGCGTGAAGCGTCTTGAGGTACTTCATCTCTCTGTCATCAGTATCCGCACTATCAGACACGCCATGTGGGTAGCCATTAAAACCAACGGAAACGATACGGTTGTGTTTAGTGATTACGGCGCCGACTTGAGTTGAAGGATCTTTACTCCAAGAACCGACCAATTCCGCCATTTGATAGAAACGTTTAGCCCATTTTGAAATCATGAGAATTCCTTAACAATTAAATGTGAATGCTTATCTGTCTGACAATACATGATGTTAGACAATATCCATAGAGAACAAAAGCTGAGAGATTGATTTTCTTAGGGATTGTAGCGTGTTTGTAATTACTTTATAAGCACTTGGTTTCAATTAACATGTTGATACACTTTTGCGAGCTATAATTGATATTCCTCGGACATTTGAAGCAATTGTGTTACGTAACTTTTATGCTGTTCAATTTCTTATAAGTGACGGTATAAACATGCGTAAAAAGTTAATCCTTACGGCTCTTGCAAGCTCTCTTATTCTTGCTGGATGTGGGCAAGATGCTCAGAATGCCAAGCAAGCGCCTTTACCTCTCGTAGCTGTACAGGATGTTAGCGTTGTTTCTCATCAGCAAAGTAAGTCGTACATCGGTCGTATTGAAGCCGTTGAAGACACGGCGATCACGGCGCAGGTTTCTGGCTACCTACAAAGCCGTCATTTCAATGAAGGTCAAATGGTCGAAAAGGGCCAATTGCTTTACTCTATTGAACCTTCTTCATTTGAAGCTGAAGTAGCAAGCGCGAAAGCGGCTGTTGCTCAAGCAAATGCTAACCTTAAAAAAGCTGAACTTGATTTCAACCGTGGTAAGAATCTACTTCCTAAGGGCAGTATTTCTCAATCGGAATTTGATGCTTTAACGGCAAATCTATTAGGTTCTCAAGCACAGCTTGAAGCTAGCCAAGCTCAGCTCAATGCAGCCAATGTTCAGCTTTCTCATACTAAAATTATTGCGCCTTTCTCTGGACGAATTAGTGACACCAAAGTGAGCACGGGTGATCTGGTTTCACCGTCTTCAGGTGTATTAACCACCTTGGTTAGCCTAGATCCAATCCATGCATCGTTCAGCATCAGTGAGCGTGAGCGTATTGAGCTGGGTATGGATCGTATCGAAGGCGACGGCAGCAGCGATTCTGCAGGGGTTGAAGTTCAGATCATGCTTGAGAATGGTGAAGCGTTCGAACATCTAGGTCAGCTTGATTTCTTGGGTAACCGTATCAACCTCAATACGGGTACGATCGCGATGCGCGCAATTGCTGATAACCCGAACCAGCAATTACTTCCAGGCCAACACGTTCGCGTTGATCTACGTGAAAAGCAATCTATTGATGTTGTGACTATTCCACGTCGTGCAGTTCAAACCGACCTAGAAGGTGACTTTGTGATGGTATTGGTTGAAGGTGAAGCCGCGCCCGTTGCTGAGCGCAGAAACATTGAGATGGGGCGACAAGTTGAAGGTGGTGTGATTGTTCATTCTGGATTAGAGAAGAACGATGCAGTGATCACTCAAGGGCTACAGCGTGTGCGTAATGGTATGTCTGTTCGTATTCAAGCTTCTGCTGAACAAGCTGAGTAAGGGGGCTATTTATGTTAAGTCGTTTCTTTATTCAAAGGCCAAAATTTGCCCTTGTTATATCCATAATTTTAACCCTGGCGGGTGCGATCTCTCTCGCTATCTTGCCAGTGGCGGAATATCCAAAAATTAGCCCTCCGTCGGTCAGTGTGTCGGCATTCTATACGGGTGCAAGTGCAGAAGTGGTGGAGCAGGCGATAGCCGACCCCATAGAAACGTCGGTTAACGGCGTAGAAGATATGATCTACATGTCTTCTAAAAGTGCTAATGATGGTTCATACAACCTTAATGTGACCTTTGATGTTGGAACTGATCCAGATATGGCTCAGGTCAACGTTCAGAACCGCGTTGCTCAGATCGAATCGAAACTTCCACAAGAAGTAAGAATGGTGGGTGTAACGGTCAAGAAGCGTTCACCTGACCTATTGATGGTATTGAACTTCTACTCGCCGAACGGAGAGTACAACGACCAATTCCTTATCAACTACGTGAACTTGAACATTAAAGACCAATTGGCTCGTGTAAAGGGCATTAGTGAAGTTAACGTGTTGGGTGGTGGTGAATACGCGATGCGTGTTTGGTTAGATCCTGAAAAAATGGCTAACCTCAATATAACTACCTCTGATGTGAATCGCGCGTTGGCGGAGCAGAACGTTCAAGTCGCTGCAGGCCGTATTGGAGCTGCGCCTTATAACGACGCGCAAGAAGTGCAGTTCAACTTGGTAACAAAAGGCCGATTAGAAACGGCTGATGAGTTTGAAAATGTAGTTCTTCGTGCAAATCAAGACGGTTCAACGGTTTATTTAAAAGACGTTGCACGTGTTGAGTTAGGTAAAAAGTTCTATGATGGTAACGGTAAATACCGTGGTCAAGACGCTTCAATCGTAACGCTGTCTCTTCAGTCAGACGCTAATGCGCTGGAAAGTGGTAAAGCGGTCATGGCGATGCTCGACAACCTAAGCAAGAACTTCCCTGAAGGCGTTGCTTATGAAGCGAGTTATGACACCACACTCTTCGTTGCAGAGTCGATCAAAGGCGTAGTAAAAACGCTAATCGAAGCTATTTTGCTGGTTATCGCAGTTACCTACTTATTCTTGGGCAGTGCCCGTGCGACCTTGATTCCTGTGGTTGCGATTCCAGTGTCTTTGATTGGTACTTTTGCGGTCATGCAGATGACCGGCTTTACCATTAATACAGTAACCCTGTTTGGTTTGATTTTGGCGATTGGTATCGTAGTAGATGATGCGATCTTGGTTATCGAGAACGTTGATACCACGATGGCCAAAGACCCAACGATTTCACCGCGTAAAGCCACGCTTATCGCGATGAAAGAAGTAACGGGGCCAATTGTTACCTCAACCTTGGTTCTGTTAGCGGTATTCATCCCAGTAGCGATGCTGCCAGGTATTACCGGCATCATGTATCGTCAGTTCGCTCTGACCATCTGTATTGCGGTTGTGATCTCTTCTATTAACGCTCTAACGCTGTCGCCGGCACTGTGTTCATTGGTTCTTAAACAGGGTGGTGGTAACACAGCACGTTGGTACCAAGCGTTTAACCGTGGTCTTGAATCTGTCACCAACAAATACGGTCAAATTGCAGGCTTCCTTGTGAAAAAGGGCGTTTTGCTATTTACCTTCTTTGTAGTAGCGCTAGCAGCAGTAACTTACTTTGCGAAAACCACGTCTACGGCGTTTGTACCTCAAGAAGATAAAGGCATCTTACTGGTTAACGTACAGCTTCCTGACGCGGCATCGCTGTCTCGTACAGAAGATGTGACAGAGCAGTTGCTAGAGATGGTCGAGCAAGAGCCGGGCGTTGATGGTGTGACACTGGTTAACGGCTATGCATTCATGACGGGCGCTTCAGCTTCGAATGGTGCGTCGATGTTCATCAAGCTCCACGATTGGGACATGCGTAACGCACTGGACGGTCAACATTCAGCGCAAGCTATCTCACAACGTATTAATGGCCGAGCGGCAACAGAACTGCCTCAGGCTATTGTATTTGCAATGGGACCTCCAGCTGTACCGGGCATGGGTGCTGCGTCTGGTTTTGAGTTTGTTCTCGAAGATACATTAGGTCGTAGCCGCACTGATCTGGCGATGGTAATGAATGACGTGATTGCTGAGGCGAACAAACAGCCTGAGATTTCACATACCTTCAGTACCTTCCGCGCCAATGTACCTCACTACTATGTCGATATTGATCGTGAGAAAGCGCAACAGCTAGGTATTCCTCTATCGGAAATATTCCAAACGCTGCAAGGCAATCTTGGGTCAATGTACGTGAATGACTTCACCATGTTTGGTAAGAATTTCCGTGTCACCATGCAAGCAGACAGTGAACACCGTAGCAGCATGGATGACCTACAACGATTCCACGTGCGTTCGTCTAATGGAGAGATGATCCCGTTAAGCACATTGGTGACTTACGATCAGATCTTTGAACCAGACGTAGCATGGCGTTACAACATGTACCGCAGTGCCGTGATTCAAGGCCAACCAGCGCCGGGTTATTCAAGTGGTGATGCGATTGCAGCAATGGAGCGTGTAGCCGCAGAAGTATTACCTCAGGGTTACCAGTATGAATGGACAGGCATGGCTTACCAAGAAGTACTAGCAGGTAACCAAGCGATCTTTGCTTTCGCATTGGCGCTGATCTTTATCTACCTGTTTATGGTGGCTCAATACGAGAGTTGGACAATCCCTATAGCGATTATCTTAGTGGTACCGGTTGCAACCTTAGGTTCCTTCTTAGCGTTGAACCTGACTGGTACACCGTTGAACCTCTATGCACAAATTGGTTTGGTTCTCTTGATAGCCTTGGCCGCGAAGAACGCAATTTTGATTGTGGAGTTTGCTAAGGTGGAGCGTGAAGACAAAGACGCATCAATCGAAGATGCAGCAGTGAAGGGCGGTACGCTACGTTTTCGTGCTGTGAACATGACGTCTTGGTCATTCATTTTAGGTATATTCCCGCTTATCTTCGCTGCGGGTGCTGGTCACGTGAGTCAAAACTCATTGGGTATTTCTCTGATTGGTGGCCTGCTATGTGTGTTGTTAGCGGGTACGTTCCTAATCCCTGGCTTCTATGCATTCGTGCAACGTAAGCGTGAGAAGGCACACGGTGGCAATACCAAGTTGATTCCACTGGACGATGAATAGGGAATTAGTGTCTTGTAGGATGAGCCCTTTATAAGGCTTCTCCTTGGTAATTAATTTCTTGTTAAAACGAAGGCTTAGCATTGTGCTAAGCCTTTTTTTTATTCCACTTGTGAATAAAGAATCTGTTTATATAATGAAATGTTTATTATAAGGTGGAGCTAATGCTCTAATTGAAGCTCTCCAATAAAATGGTGTTTTATTCTTAGGTTGTTGTTTTTGTTGGGTATATAAGTATTCGGCTAACACTTGTATGCTCGAAAGTATTTGCACAATAGTGTGAAGTGTTTCAAAATTACCGAGTTATATTGAAATATTTTGTGCATTGAGGTTCTTATGAAAGTCATTGATTTATTTAAACACCGAGGCGACAGCGTGTCTTCGCAACACTCAGAGTTTATGCAATGGATGTCTCCAGCTCTTAGAGATTACTGGGGAGACTTTCTGAATCGCACGCAAAATAGTCATTTCTTTGCGTGGGTTCGTGATCACCACAAACCTGCTGTCAATGAAGATGCGCCAGAGATGCCTGTCGAAGCACAGATCGTACTTAAGCCAGAAGCACAGCTTGTATTTGATGAGCTTGAACAGCAGATCGGTGAAGTGATCCATACTGGGGATTGGATCAATGTAAGCCAAGACAGAATCAACCAGTTTGGCCTCGTTACTGAAGACATGCAGTGGATTCATACAGAGCCTTCTAAGGCTGAAACAGATTCTCCGTTCAAAACAACCATTGCACATGGTTTCCTGACTTTGTCTCTGCTTCCTCGACTGACAGACAGTGTTGATCCTGACAAATCTCAATTCCCAACGGCGAAGATGGTTGTAAACATTGGCCTTAACCAAGTACGTTTCCCATACCCTGTAAAATCGGGCAGTAACGTTCGCGCTAAAAGTACGCTAACAAAAGTAACGCCAATTAAAAAAGGCTTAGAGATTGAACGTGAAATCCGTGTAGAAATCGAGGGCATCCGTCGTCCTGGTGCTGTGATTGTTTCGGTGATTCAACTTCACTTCTAGAGCTTTTTTATAAGTAGAATTGCTTTTAGCGAAGATTATAGATTCAAAAAAAGAGAGAGCTTAAGGCTCTCTCTTTTTGTTTTTGTCTATCAAGGCTATATCATCAGCATCCTAACAACATCACTAAAAGTCGTTATCTTACTTGATACGTGTGTAGTTACTTAATGCGTTTGTAGTTACTTGATGCGCGTGTAACCGTACTCTTCGATAAGATCTTGCCCTTGTTTTGACTTCACGAACTTAATGAAATCTTTGCTCTCGTCAGAAACTGATTCAGTTTTGTGCAGCAATAAGAATGGGCGAGCCAATTCATAACTGTGGTTGGCGATGTTCTTAGATGTCGGCTCAACGCCTTCAAATGTGATTGCTTTGATCGAACGGTCGATAGAGCCAACAGAGATGAATCCAATCGCATGTGGGTTATGGTTAACAATCGTTTTTACCATGCTGTTGCTGTTTACAACCAAGTTATTTGGGTTGATGTCAGACACTAGACGGTCGTTAATTATTTTTGTCAAACCAAGTAAGCTCTCGAAGCTGTAACGTGAACCAGAAGAAGCTTCACGAGTTACAACTGCGATAGGTTGATCCGCACCACCTATGGCTTTCCAGTTTGTGATTTTTCCTTTGTAGATATCGAATAGCTGTTCACGTGTAACGTTGCTTACACCGTTTGAACGGTTAGTTACGACAGCTAGGCCGTCAAAGGCAATTGGAAATACCTTCAATTTTTCGCCCTGTTCGCGGTCAGTTAAGTAACGCGAGCTCATACCAATATCAGCGACACCTTTATTGACCATGGTAATACCCGCTGTAGAACCGATGCCCTGAACAGCAATATAGTTATCAGGGTGAGTCTTGTTGTACTCCTCAGCCAATACATCCATCACACGTGATACCGAAGTGGAGCCCGAAATATTGGTTTCTTGTGCAAAAGCAGCGTGAGAAGACAGGGCTAAGGATAAAAGAGAGGCAAGCGCGACTCGTAACATAAACAACTCCTAGTTAATAACATTTGCCGGCTATGATAGGTCGGTTATATGACAATTTTGTGAAATTCTATCCGCTCAATGTGTCACTATTAGCTTGATGAGTGAAAGCGAGTTGGGTTTACAAAAGCAGGGTTCGTTTCTGGGAGCAGGTCGGGTATTTTGTTTGCGCTTGTTCGCTAAAATGTTGGTTGAGTCCTAAGCTAAGTAGAGGAATTCACTACTTAGAAGTTTCTATGAAGTTACAAGGGGTGTTATGTCCGTCATTCATATCGAACTGAATCGTCTTTTAATTGGAGCTGAGAAGCTCTGTACATCTCGAAATCGCAGTTTACCTGTCGAGTTAGGCAAATCCCTTTATGAAGAGTGTGAGGGTGGTGTGCTGTTTTCTCAGGCGCATTATCTGCTCGACTCATCGCATAGCGATTACACAAATGAGATTGCCTGCGTTAGCTTTGATGAGTCACTGTCATGTTGGTTGGTGATGGTGCCGCTTGAAGGCGATGTAGAAACCGACTCAGTAAATTGGGGGCCTTATCCCTACCTACCACAATCGAAGGACCTTGATGCTATTTTGTTTGAAATAGAAAAAGACCCTAAATCGTACTTCTGGTCGTGATTATTCTACTCGATAGACGTTCGCGATTGGCTTGACACCTTAAACGAATAACCTTCGTAAACTCACCACATTACGACCTTCTGCGTCACCAAAACGGTCTATGTTACTAAAGCTTATTTGCTTAACTACAAGCTCATTTGCTTAGGTGTGCGCTTATCTGCATAACCAAAAGCTTATCTACGTGACTATAAACGATTTATGTCACTTCAAATAATGCGATTAAGATTGTGCATTTAATAAGACTGTGCAACCAAAGAGCGGAAGTCTTTTGGAGTCTTGCCATGATAGGTTTTAAAAGCGGTACTGAAGTGTGCCGCGCTTTTAAATCCAGATTCGTAAGCGATTTGAGTAATCGATTTGTTCGATGTTCTGAGTTGTGTGGCTGCGTGGGCGATTCGTTTTATCTTCAAGAGGTTTGAAAACGAAAGGTCTTCCGCCGATAAACGGCGTTTAAGTGTGGCTGGTGACATCCCCATATAGCTGGCTAGGGTGTCGAGTGAGATATTATTTTCTATGTTCTGTTCAATGTAATGGATGACCTTTTGTGTCACCGTCAATCTAGAAATTCGGCTAATAATCGTTAATAGTTCCGGATACTGCTCAACCATTAAAGACAGCAAACCTAAGCCTAGCTGGGTGAGTGCGTAATCATTCTGAGTCGATGAATTGGCCAGGGACATGATGAGCTCTTTCAATTGGCAGATTTCGGTATCCGTTTGATTGAACTTAATGTACTTATCTGGAGTTTGAGTGGATTCTAAATCACTGAACTGATTTATGAACTTTTGGAAAATTGCCAAATCAAAATCTAAGCAAATCGCACTAAACTCACCATTTTCAGTGTCGACCGTGATGTCTTTAATCTGACCAGAATTGTAAAGCGTGAAATCTCCCGCTTTTAGCGAGGCTTGGGTGCCATTAGGCAGCATAAAAGATATGCTTCCTTTCGATACCATAAAGATACCGTTTTTAGAGGCGGGGTAGCGTTCGCGTTTCCTGGGAATAAAGTTTCTGAATTGAGTGACCGTGATTGATGGCATAGTGAGCTTCTTTGGCGTTGTAGATTAATACCAATCGTAGTAACTAACTGGTCACCCTAGCTTGTTAAAAATCTCGATAACTTCGTTAGAATTTTTGATTGTAGAATAACTACTTATCGAAAAATGCTGCCTTGTTCTCAAGCTTTTTTCCTACGCTATGTTTGAGCACTTATTTACTGTGATTGGTATAATTGCTTTTTTAAGTATTGTTTAAGCATGAGGCATTTACAAAAACGGCGCTAATAACTAGCGCCTTTAGAAGTAAACCTATCAGAAATTAGGCTTCGGTTTCATTTGTTGCTTCAGGCTCGCTAGGCAAGTCCGCAAAAACTTGTGTAGGTTTTGCTACCAAGTTACGGTTTTCCTGATTAACTTCTGAGAGAACTACTTCTAAAACGTCTCCCAGTTTGTATACCATTTCTTTATCGATAGATACAGTACCCATATCACCGTTGCACTCTATTCTTTCTTTATTATTAAGAATGAGAGAACCAGGGATAAATGCTGCAGCACCATTTTCAAGTAGACGTACACGCATACCAGCACGGTTAATGTCGAAGATCTCTGCTTGGAAACGAGTTTCTTCATCTGGAGCGTTCGCTAGAGTACGAGCATACAACCAATCGCCAACGTTACGTTCAGCCATACCGTGGTGACGGCGGTGCAGGGCAAGTTCATCACCAATGGTTTCGTCTGGTGTTTGAATTGGCGCTTTACCTAATATGTGTGCTTTAAGCATGCGGTGGTTAATCATGTCACCGTATTTACGAATTGGAGAAGTCCACGTCGCGTAAATATCTAAGCCCATCGCGTAGTGTGGCGCAGGTTCATTGCTGATCTCGCTGTATGCTTGGAATTTACGAATACGGTTGTCGTAGTAGCTGTTGTCTAAAGAACCTAACCAACGGCGCAGAGTAGCAAAACCTTCCAGAGAAACGATCTGCTCTTCTGTAAACGGTGTTTCGGCTTCTGGGTTAACCAGCTCCAGAACGTCTGCTATTTTCTCAGCTTTAAAACCAGAGTGGCAGTTAAACACACCTTGGTTAAAGCTCTCTTTTAATACTCGACCTGCACAGATGTTCGCGCTGATCATAGACTCTTCAACCAACTTGTTTGCGCTACGACGCATGTCCGCGTGGATAGCGACAACATCGTTATCTTCGCTAAGTTCAAAGCGGTAGTCAGGGCGGTCTGGGAACACAACCGCATTTGCAGAACGCCACGCTGAACGTGCTTGAGCAAATTGGTGAAGGTCAGAAACAATTGCAGCGATCTCTTCTGACGGTTGCCATTTCTCTGATGCACCTGTTTCTAGCCAGTCTGATACGTGGTCGTAAGCAAGACGAGCGTGAGATTTGATGTTTGCAGCGAAGAAGTTAATGTCATCACCGATAACACCATCTTTAGATACCGTTACTGTGCAGCAAAGTGCCGGGCGAACTTCGTTCTCTATGAGTGAACATAAGTTGTCAGCTAGATCGCGAGGTAACATAGGAATGTTACGACCAGGCAGGTAAATAGTGAAACCACGCTCGCGAGCCACTTTATCCATTGCATCATCTGGAGAGATGTAAGCGGTAGGATCAGCAATTGCGATAGTCAGTTCAAAATCACCGTTCTCTTTCTTCTTCGCGTAAAGCGCATCGTCCATATCTTTTGTGCTTTCGCCATCGATAGTCACAAAAGGGATGTGTGTCATGTCTACACGTTCAAGATCGGCATCGTCGTTGATTAGCCAGTTGTCGATGCCTTCAGGTTCGCTGTTTGGTAGGTCGTTTTGTGCCAGCGTTACCCACCAAGGTGCAATCTTGTCGTCAGCGTCTGTGATTTTCTCAGAGATTTGAGCCAAGAAGCCATTGTCACCTTTTAATGGGTGTTGAACGATATGAGCAACAACCCAATCACCTTCTTTAAGCGTTTCAGGGTTTAGACCCTTCTTTGCTTTCGCTTTAAGTTGCAGTTTTTTTAGCTGCGGGTGATCAGGAACAACGTTCAATCGGCCTTTGAAAAGCTTAACTCGCGCAATAAAGCGAGTAAGACCTTGTTCAACCAATTCCTCAGGCTCTGCTACTTCGCGCTCTTTCTCGGTGCGAATGATGGCAATCACCTTGTCACCGTGCACACATTTTTTCATGTACGGAGGCGGGATAAAGAAGCTTGTTTTGCTATCAACTTCGAGAAAACCAAAACCTTTTTCAGTGGCTTTGATAGTGCCTTCCTTTTTAGGGAGGGTTTCTTGGATTTGCTGCTTGAGTTGAGCGAGTAGAGGATTATCTTGAAACATTTGACTTTTATCTAACGAGAACAATTGAGCACACTATAATCATTGCGAGGCACGATTACTACTTAAAGCCGAAGTGAGCGTAAATTAATTACCCTCTTATTTAATCCTATCAATTTGGTCGAACTCTATCGCCCTGACGAGATATTCATCAAGTTTTGACGATATGATAGCCAGTATTGATGGAAAACCGAAAAATATGTGATGTATTTCAATTTTTTCTGGCTTTTTTTATGCATTTAAGGAATAATCCGCCTCCCTTAGACGTCCCTAATGGCTTGAAGTGTTTTATTACTGCTTCGTAACTCTGAATGGAATCAGTATCTGATTGGATCAGTATTGGAATTGATAGAGCTCCCGGGACCTTTTGTTTACTTATATATAGTGGGATCCCAATGTCCGAATCTGTAATTCAATTTAATGAATTAGCCCTAAACGAAAACATTCTTTCAGCTCTTGATAGCATGGGTTTCGTTTCTCCGACTCCAATCCAAGCAGCAGCTATTCCTCTTCTTCTTGAAGGCCGTGACGCACTAGGTAAAGCACAGACTGGTACTGGTAAAACAGCAGCATTCTCTCTGCCTTTACTTAACAAAATTAACCTGAACCAACATAAACCACAAGCAATCATCATGGCTCCTACTCGTGAGCTAGCGATTCAAGTTGCTGCGGAAATCAAAAACCTAGGCCGTGATATCAAAGGTCTTAAAGTTCTTGAAATCTACGGTGGCGCTTCAATTGTTGACCAAATGCGCGCTCTAAGCCGCGGTGCTCACATTGTTGTTGGTACTCCAGGTCGTGTTAAAGACTTACTAACTCGTGACCGTCTACACCTAGATGAAGCACACACATTTGTTCTTGATGAAGCAGATGAAATGCTAAAAATGGGCTTCGTAGATGACGTTACTTGGATCCTAGAGCAAGCTCCAGAATCTGCACAACGTGTACTTTTCTCTGCGACTATGCCTCCAATGGTTAAGACTATTGTTGACCGTTACCTACGTAACCCGGCTAAAGTTGACGTTGCTGGTACTAACCACACAGTTGACAAAGTAGCGCAGAACTACTGGGTTGTTAAAGGCGTAGAAAAAGACGAAGCAATGTCTCGTCTTCTTGAAACTGAAGAAACTGACGCGTCAATCGTATTCGTACGTACTCGTCAAGACACTGAGCGTCTAGCTGATTGGCTATCTGCTCGTGGCTTCAAAGCTGCTGCACTGCACGGTGATATTCCTCAGTCTCTACGTGAGCGCACTGTTGATCACATCAAACAAGGTGTTATCGATATCCTAGTTGCAACTGACGTTGTAGCTCGTGGTCTTGATGTTCCACGTATTACTCACGTATTCAACTACGACATCCCATTCGATGTTGAATCTTACATCCACCGTATTGGTCGTACTGGCCGTGCTGGACGTAAAGGTAAAGCGATCCTACTCGTTCGCACTAACCAAATTCGTATGCTTCGCACTATCGAGCGCGTAACTAAGTCTCAAATGGAAGAAATCCAACTTCCACAACGTGACGAAGTTGCTGCTGCACGTGTTGCTAAGCTTGGCGCTGAGCTTCAAACTGAGAAAGAAAGCAAAGCTCTAGAAAACTTTGCAGGTCTTATCTCTACTCTGCAAGAGTCTCTAGAAGTTGATGCTGCTACTCTAGCTGCAATGCTTCTTAAGCGTCAGCAAGGTAAGAGCCCACTATTCTACGTTGGCGAAGACCCAATGATCGCTGCTATTGAGCGTGATAAGAACCGTCGCAAAGAGCGTCGTGAAGATCGTGACAATGGCCGTGACGGTGGTGGACGTAACTTCAATACTCAAGATTGGGATACGTACCAACTACAAGTTGGCCGTGAGCAAGGCGTTCAGGTTAAAGACATCGTTGGCGCACTAGCAAACGAACTAGGCCTAACTAAAGGTTCTATCGGTGCTATCAAACTAGACCAAGGTTCTACTTACGTTCAACTGCCAAAAGCAATGAACTCTGAAACTGCTGGTAAGCTAAGCAAACTTCGTATTCGTCAAAAAGAAGCTGGCGCTGTAGTTGTTGATTTCAACGACTTCCGTGAGCCTCGTCGTGGCGGCGGTGGTCGTGATGGCAACCGTGGTGGCGGTCGTGGCGGTCGTGATGGTGGCGGCTACCGTGGTAACCGTGAAGGCGGTAATCGCGAAGGTGGTAACCGTGAAGGCGGTCGTGGTGGATACCGTGGCAACCGTGATGGTGCTCGCGATGGTAACTCTGCTGGCGGACGTGACGGCGAGCGTCGTTTCGACCGTAACCGTGGTGGCGATCACCGTGGTAACTTCCGTGGCGAACGTGGCCATGGTAACGGCAATGGCGGTGGTAACCGTGGTCGTCGTCCAGAGCGCAATGAAGGTTAATCAACCTGTCGCTTAGACGCTTTAGTCTAGACTCTGAATTTAAAAGCCGAGCTCAATGCTCGGCTTTTTTGTGCCTGCTATTTGAACTTAAGCTTTGGTTGGTTCTATATATGCCGCAGCTTACTTCAACTAAACTTCGTCCCTATATCTAATGTTAGCGCTTAAACTTAGCTGTATCGCGTTCTAAGCCTATATTGAAATAACGTGCTACAAGATAATAAAACAATGAGTGAAGGCTATCTAAGCGACGTTACAGTGCATCTATTCGCAGAGTTGTACTCGAATGCAATTAAAAGAAGATCGGATTTTGTCGTTCACTATTCCCAACTCTTGTGATCTTTTTGATGCAAACATTGAGCAATTGAGCAAAAAGTTATCGGTAATGATAAACAGACAAAAGGGAAGGGGCTAGGTGGATTACGTGCATTGGTTCGATTCACTCTAGTTAACTTAATCGAATAAAAAACTAATGTGAGCAGTCCTTTACTTCGTTTATTAACCAACTGTCATATTCAACTATTTTTTAATTTCGCTCTCGAAATAAATGAACTAATGACTCAGATCAACTTAATTGTGTTCATTTGGTGCTTTTTGCAAAACAAAAGTTGAAAGATTCAAAAATTATTGAATAATGGGCTTAACTAAAATTGAAGTAAACACTTCATCCAATTCGTACTGAAACAGGATCCATATCCAATGTCTAATTCGTTTGTTCTGGTTATTAACTCGGGTAGTTCATCCCTAAAATTTGCTGTTATTGATTCTGTTTCTGGTGAAGCCGTATTGAGTGGCTTAGGGGAGTGTTTTGGTCTTGAAGATGCTCGTATGAGCTGGAAGTATCAAGGTCAGAAAACAGAAATTGCTATTCAAGGTGAGGGTAACCACCACAAAATTGCCATTGGCAAGTTGGTAGGCTTGATGGAAGATCTAGGCTTCACTGCTGATATCGTGGCTATCGGTCACCGTATCGTTCACGGTGGCGAGAAGTTCACTCAAACGGTTCGAATTACTGAAGAAGTAACGAGTGAAATTGAGAGCCTATCTGACCTAGCTCCACTTCATAACCCTGCAGGTGCTATTGGTATCCGCGCTGCGATTGAAGCTTTCCCTTCTTTACCTCAATTTGCTGTATTTGATACGGCTTTCCACCAAACAATGCCACAACGTGCATTTACTGGTGCAATCGCAAAAGAACTATACACAGACTTCGGTGTTCGTCGTTACGGTTTCCACGGTACGAGCCACTACTTCGTTAGCCGTGAAGCTGCGAAAATGGTCAACAAGCCAGTTGAACAAGCTAGCTTCATCTCTGTTCACTTAGGTAACGGTGCATCTGTATGTGCTATCAAAGACGGTAACAGTGTTGATACGTCAATGGGCTTCACACCGCTTTCTGGCCTTATGATGGGCACACGTTGTGGTGACTTAGACCCTGGTATCATCGAGTACCTACTAAAGAAAGGTTGGTCACAAGAGCAAGTATTTAACTCTCTAAACAAGGAGTCTGGCTTCCTTGGCGTGTCTGGTCTAACGAGCGATGCTCGTGGCATTCTAGAAGCGATGGAAGAGGGCCACGAAGGCGCTAAGCTTGCTTTCGAGGTGTTTACTTACCGCGTTGCTAAATACGTTGCTTCTTACCTTGCAACGCTAGACTCTTTAGACGGCATTATCTTCACTGGCGGTATCGGTGAGAACTCTCTACCAATTCGTCGTGAGATCCTAAGCAACCTTAAGATTCTTGGTTTTGTTGAAGATGTAGCGGGCAACGAAGCCGCTCGCTTTGGCGCTGAAGGCATCATCGCGAAGTCTGAAATGCTAGACGCTGTAGCAATGGTTATCCCAACCAACGAAGAGTTCGTTATTGCTCAACAGTCGGTAGAACTTCTGTAATCGAAGATAAAGTCTAAGCAAGACAAATATTGAAAAGCGAGCCCAAGTGGCTCGCTTTTTTGTGTCTAGTAAAGATGCGTCTGAACGCTTTAACAGGGGGCCAAATTAACTATGCCATTACATAGCCCACATGGCCATCGTCAAACGCTTTTAGAACAGAGTTTCAATTACAACTCACTTGGTACTCTGGAAGAGTTAAGGTTATTTAGCCCCTGAGCGGTAGTTTGGATCTGTCCAGTATCGAGGTAACTCTTCACCTGACATAAACACCAGTTCGGACTTTTTAAACATCTCAGGGTCTTGCTGTTCTTCGCCTGCTTGAAACCGACCTTCGATACTGTCTTGAAATAAGTTGGTCAATTTGGTCATTTCAGTAACATCTACGAGGTCACCGCTCTTTTTCTCTTTTAGAAACATTTCATTTACCCTCAATCTAATCGACTACCCTAATTATAATTGTTATTTAGAAAGTGAGAGTCTTTTCAATTCCGGCACTTCTTGACTAAGCGGACCTCAGAGCTACGCTTATGATCATCGACAACCCAATCGATGAGCAAACTCATCCTCAACAAATAAATGGAGTCGCGATGTCATCTGTCCACGTTGCAAACAATCTCAGTGAACTCATTGGCGATACCGATCTTGTTAGAATCAACAGTCTTTCAGAGATTTCAGGTTGTGAGATTCTTATTAAGTGCGAACACCAGAACCCGGGTGGTTCGATTAAAGATAGAGCAGCTCTTCAGCTTGTTAAGGATGCAGTAGAAGCTAGCAAACTTAAGCCGGGAATGACAATCGTCGAAGGTACTGCGGGAAATACGGGGATTGGCCTTGCTCTAGTGGCTAAATCTCTCGGTTATAAAATGTTGGTGGTGATGCCAAAAGGGCAGGCACAAGAGAAAGAGCGTATGATCTCGCTTTATAACGCTGAATTGTTATTGGTCGACCCTTGTCCTTTTGCAAATCCTGAACACTTTTATCACACGGCCAAGCGGATTGGTGTCGAAAATGAGATGATGCTGGCCGTATTAAGTCGACGCTTACCACTACATTGAATGGCTTTAGTGTTGAGAAACCGAAAGATGCGCACCAACGGATTGAAAGCAGTGCTTCGATTGGAAAAACAGCATTCAAACACTCTGAGAAACTCAATAATACTGATTCGGTTGTCCATGTGCCGATCCTGCTGAGTAGTCGAGTACTCAATCACCGTGGTTGTTTGGAAAAAGGAGTAAGGTAAACATAAGAAAGGCGTTAGTAGGCCTGAGCTTACTAACGCCTTTTTCATTTGGTGTCTTTTTATTTAGTGCCTTTTCTATTTTGTGGTTTTAGCTAGCCCCATGGAGTTTCACCTCAAACCGTAAGTTAAAAATCATAGAGCACAGCGAGATGTTAGAAATAATGAAACACCGGAGGTTCATGCATTAAGAAATTCTGATGCGAGATGTTCCAAGCATAAGCCCCCGCTAAGGTGAACACCACATAATCGCCGATGTCGATGTGATCGATATTTTGATTCCGTGCAAGGACATCTTTTGGTGTGCATAACTGCCCAACCAGCGTGGCTTTAGTCTGGTCTATCGGGTTTGAAATAGCAGGGGACTGCTTATTTTTCATGATAACAAAAGGGTGATCATGCCCTTGTGCTGCGGGCGTCCTGAAGTGATGCGTGCCTCCGCGAGCAATCACAAAGTTTTCACCGAGGTTTTGTTTAATGTCCAACACTTCCATCACGTAGTAGCCACAAGGTGCTGAGATGTAGCGCCCGCATTCAAAACGCAGTGTCCAATCTTGTAGTTGTTCTTTGGCGATCAAGAATTCTAACTTGTCACAAAACTCTACCCATGGAAAATGTTGCTCCTGATCTTGGTAATTGATTCCCATACCGCCACCCAAGTTGATCGTAAGATCTTCAAGTGAGTATTTCTCTTTCCACTCCTTCACTACTTGGAAATAACGCTCCATCAAAGCTAAGTGTCGACCGACTTCAAGTTGGTGTGACATCAAATGGAAGTGAAATCCTTTCAGTTTGATTAACGGGAAATCACGCAAATACATCAATGCGTTGTTTAACTCACTTTCATCTAAACCAAATGGAGTGGGCTTTCCTCCCATGGCTAATTTGCTAAGTGTGATGTCTCCAATGTCGATGTTCATGCGCAAGAAGATCGAAGCAGGCTTATCTAATTTTTTCGTTAATGCCCCAATACGCTGTAACTCAGTGATGCTTTCAACATGAATCGCATCAACATTGAGTTGAACTGCTTGCTCTAATTCACTTGGCATTTTCCCAGGACCACCAAAGATCAATGGTTTGTTAAGTTGTTGCTGGTGAAGGTGATTAAGTTCTCCACCCGAAGCCGCTTCAAAACCATCAATATAAGGCGCTAAAGTACGCAGTATAGGTGCTGAAGGATTCGCTTTTGCGGCATAAAACAGTTCAACGTTGTTAGGCAATACATGACGCATCTGCTTTATGTGTTGCTCCAGAGCCTTAAGATCATAAAGGTAAGCACACAATGGTTGATCTTGTTGTTGGGCGAGGTGTTTTACTTCTTGCTCTATATGCAAAGGAAGCTGAGATGAATTAGGCATGAGTAGCTCCTTTGATTTGGTTTGCCCAAGGCGTCGCAACTTGGGTGTAGCTTGATTCTTTATCGGCACTCTGCATTAAACGAGTTGTGAAATTGTTTTTGCTTGGGAAGTGTCCGCCATTGAGCAGATCAACCAACTCAGGCTGTTTACCATTGATTGACTGCCAGCGAGATATAGCATCTTGTAATGCGGCCCATAATGCCTCTTCAAGCTCTGAGTTCCCCTCAGCGATAAAGAAAATAGCTTCACTAACATTGTTAATGAAGGTGCAGTAACCTATGCGGTTCCAACCTTGCTCACGGCTGTAGTACACCGATTGACGAGCACGCTCTGAAAGTTGCTGAAGTGTCTCTGATGGCCAAAATTCGGGTAGCAGCTTAGTGCCTTCTAAATCTCGAATCCAAACACAGCATGGCATGTCTTTCTCAAAGCCAATCAGCGTGTTTTGTAAATGAGGTTCAAACGCAACCCCGTGTTTGAAGTAGTAGTTAAATACGCCAGGTATCAAGCAATGTAAGTAGCGCTCGAACCACAGTGTTGCGATACTTTCATACTGGTTTTGTGTGGCTTTCGCTTTTTGTTTGAGTTGAGTGACGATGCAACTGTTCCCGTCAGTGTCGTAAGCAAAGAGCGCACCCGCTAACGTTGGTTGCAAAATATCGGTTTCACTTAAACTGAAATTCTCTCGATATAAAATACCAAATGATTCTCGAGCTTTAATAACATCAGCTTGTTCTTGCTCGGCAACCGACTCTAGATTCAATGTGGTTGCGTAAGGTTCGGTCATTACCTTGAATACAGGATTATGAAGCTGTTCGCTTTCCTTTATTGGACGCAGAATTGAGGTTAATTGCACAGCACTATCAAGTTCATACCACGCGTTTTTACGAACACAGTTAGTTAAACGTACATTGATAGAAAACTTAGCAAACCAATCCATATCTGGGTGATAAAGAGTGCGTACTGATGACGTAGGTAAGAGCTTGTCTCCACCTAAGCCTAACGGCGTGATTTTTCCTTGTTCAATGGCGCGTTTGACGATTGGGTTCTGCAAAAGGGTATAACTTTCCCAAGGGTGGCAGGGGTAAAGCATTGTTGATGCTGAATCACTTTTTTCTGGGGCGAGTTGCTCAAGCATAGTCTGTGGCAACTTTCGACTATCTGAACAAAGGACGTCAAGCAGCGATGAGTCGACTTTAAACCAATACAAGGGCACCTTTGCGCCTACTTCTGGTGAACAAGCGAGTAAATCATCCATGCTGACACCAGAACGACTCTTCGGTGTTGGATGAAATGTGTGACCCCATAACAAGGACTGTTCTGAGGCGATAAATGCATTGTGGTGTTGAGGCGCAGTGTCTACATTGAGAAACTGCTCGGTGATCAACAAGCTGTTTTCCATTTGCTCAACCAACTCGTGATTGAATGGGATCACCAGCACTTGTTTGAGGTAGTTGAGTAACAGTGTGAGAGTCTGAGTCGCGTCAAGTTTACACCAGCCCGCCCCCGACGTTCTTGACCAAGGCATATCACAGAGTTTTACCTTTCCCAATGTACTCATGTATTGAATGGGCAAAACCAACAAGTCAATTTCTTCGGTCCGGTTTTGCTGAGGTAGATGAATCGCGACACGTTGCTCAGCGGCATAGTTTCTTTTTAAGGTTTGTGGCAAAGAAGCAGAGCTAAAACACCATTCGACTTGTTCGTTGGGTATGGCGTATTCACGCAGGTAACAATTCACTACGCCCATGATGGTATTAAGCTGGGCTCTTTCATGGTTAAGCTGAATCTTGTTACGATTTAACAGCTCTGTATTTTCAATGAAGTTCTCAGTGAGAGATGATTGACTGTTTAACATGTAGACGTCCAAATTTTGAAAGTATGATCATCGCTATAGCAGTACTCGCGCTGACCAAAGTAGAAAGTAAGAAAGGAACCTCAAGCCAACCCCAGTTTGAGATAAAAGACGCGCTTAACCCGGCTACTACGCCACCCCATTTAGACATAGCATCAAAGCGTGAGAATATTTTGCCACTTTGTTGTCGGTCGATTTGGCTTGCCAAAGCTTGGTGCAGCCCTTGATAGCAACAGACCATGCCAAGACCAAACAGAATACGAGCAAGTATCAACACCGCCTGATAAGGCATCAGATGCAATAGCGTACTGAGCGAAAGTAAACCAAAACCTAGCCACAACGTATTGAGCGGATGGCGGCGGTTGACCTTTTCAGAAAAAAGATGAACCTTCCCTGCGAAGAGCAAGTAAACACCGTGTGGAAGGGCATACAAAAAACCTATCCAAGCTTGATTTGTCACGCCGTATTGCTGCACGAAAGGTGAGAAATAGGGAAACGTGACGACCATGGCGAAAGCAAAGCAAAATTGCGCACTGAACACCCAATAAAGGGAGCGCAATGACGGTTTGGTGTGCTTTGTTTTATTCGCTGTTTGGTTTTCTATGTCACATAAAGCATCTGATTTCTCTGCCTTATCCGTTGGCAGCGTTAAAGTGATCGCCATCGCCAACAAAGGTAAAACGGATAACCATAGGTATGCATTCAGTGGATTTGTGTCAGATAGACCCCAGCCGAGCCCAATTGGCGCAATGATCAACGCCAAGCGGGCAGAAAGCTGAGTCTTATTGAGTGAGTTTCCGAGGGTTTTTGCATCTTTAATCTGGCTAGATAAATAGCTATTTGAGGCGGCCATAGTGCCGCCAAAGGTTCCTTGAACGATAAGACCAAACACAAACATGGTTAGGTTATCTGCCAAACCACACAGCGCAAAACCGGCTGCAAGCCCTATTTGGGCGCGTAATAGAGAGCGACGTCTACCATATCTATCGGCAAACTGTCCCCAAAAACGCGCAGCCAAAGCCGTGCAAAAGGTGGGTAGAATAAATAATACTCCTGCCCAATCAGAATCAATATGTGCGCCAAGTGTGGGTAATACCATAGGTAGAAACAGAGGCATCCCTAAGGCTGCAAATGCCGCAATAAAGTGGCACAGCAGCACGCAGTATATGAGTTTGGTCATACTGAATTAGCTTATGCTCTGTTTGACGGATTCGAGGTAAGCATGTTGTGCTTCTTTACTGGTAAGCAATAAAAAATTTGGTGCAGATAACCCATAGAACTTGTTGATATCGCTCGCGCCCGACGCTTCTTTTGACAACAAGCTACCTGAGCTCAATAAGTACTTTGCGTAGAGGTTTGGTGAATCGAGCAACATCTCTTTGGCCAGTGTGATGTCGTGACCTTGTCTGGCTAGTTGGTCAAGTTGCTGTGAAAGGCTAGCGGCAACCGTTTTGTAGAGCTCAGCCGATGTAGCAATACCTCGTTTCGCCATTGCTTCGACAATCGCTGCAATGTCTAGTTGCAACGTGATGGTGGTAAACATCTGCCCGAGAGCCAGTTCATCATCGACCTTAATGCGTTGATCTAACAGTTGGTTGCACTTGGTTGGGAAGTATTGTTCAAATGCTTCAAAACGTTCAGGCCAAATACGTGCTGCATCATTGTCTTTCATGGCCAAGGTCATTTTCCCTTGGTCATCGAAGGCAATAATGGCGTTCTGTTGGTTTGATTCCAAAGCGATACCATAGCGAATCCATAAAGTGAGGTGCACTTTAGATAACAGGTTAACGTAATCCTTGAACCAAGTTAGGGTGTCCTGCTCGTAATACTGCTCTGCAAGATGTTCTAAGAATAAGCGTCCATCAGGCATCGGGCTGGCAAGGGCGGCAACAGGCACAAGTGCCTTGTCTTGCGAATAGCTTAGCGGGTATTCACGCACAATATAGGCGAACGTTTTGTCATCTCCAACGTGGCCGCCGTGTTTCTCATTGCAATGAAAAAGCGTGCCTTGTAGGTCTGAATCACTCTGTTCTAAGTGCGTTAATAGGCGTTCAAACCAGTGGCCATCATAGAGCGTTGAAGGCTTGATGAGACGGATGTTTTTGGTACCTAATGAGCGCATGATCAGCGGTACTTTTATGTGAATGTGAGGCGCTTGATTCACGACTACAGTACGTACCGATAAGGTAGGGGTAACATCAAGGTATGGCGAAGGAGCCTGTATGATGCCATCGGGAAGAGATTTAAGACTTTGCAGTGTTAATGGGTGCGCCGGGAATAACTCATGACTCAGAGCAAAATCGTCGGGTAGGCCGACTTGTTCCATGGTAGGCCAGCATTGTGGCTGTGAACTGGTTAAGGTAACCAGTGATTTATCAATCGCGACCCAGCGTAGAGCGAAGCTTTGTGCGAACTCTGGTGCGTATTGTGCGAGGTCTTCATCGTTCAAACCGAATTTAGCGCGAGCGGTTGGGTAGTAAGGATGGTCAAGGTATGATGCGATTTGATCGGCACGTAGGAGTTTGTGACTCCAATGATCTAGCTGAGAAATCGGCTGCATTAACGATTCAGAGTGTTGATTGAACGCTGAGTCACAAAGTACTTTGTGCTTTTCTGCACATTCAAGTTCTTGCAAGTAACCATCCAATAACGAATGAGAGCTTTCGTGAGCACACGCTTTCAGTAATTTAATCCAATCACGATAATGCTGTTGAAGTTCAACCTGACCATTTTTCTCGATTAGCCAGCCATTACTCTCCACCCCATTTGAAGAGCCGTAACCCCAGCGTTGCATGTAATAACTTGGCGTGACGGGCAAATAGAGAGTGAAATCCGCATGCGTAAAAATAGCCCACACTTGCTCACTAGGGTAAGGCGATAGACTGAGTGTAGTAGGGAGCTGAGTATTAAATTGGCTTTGAGATACTAATCCAAATAGATCCTCACGAAGGCAGGTGTCTACAAGGCGTTGAGTTAGGTATAAAGCGTTGTCGTTCATGCTGTTACCTCGTTGACAGATGTGAGGTTAAATCGAGAGATCGCTCGTTGAAGCGCTGGTTCTAAAGATTTTCCGGAAGGAGACACGATTGAAATTCTTGCTAAGTAGTCTTTGTTTGAGAAGCTTTGTTGGAACGTGTCTCCAACTTGCTTGAGCACTTGCTGTTGTGTGACGATATCGCCACTTTGGTGAATAAACGATGTTGATGTGCCTTCAATGGTGCCGTTTTGGCCAGCCACCACATAGTGAACATTCGCACTGCCATTCATTTGAAGTGTGGAATCGATTTTGTTACCGAGGTGGAGGTTTAGAATGGTGCTGAACCATTTTCCTCCACTGAGGTTATTGAGTAAAAATTCTCGACCATCACCAATACTTCGATAGTTTATTTCGACTAATACTGGGCCTGACTCGGTGATGATGAATTCACTATGACAAACACCAAAACCTACCCCAAATGCCTGTAGTTGCCTTACACACTCGTCTCTGTATTGGACACTGTTAGTGCCATTCCAGCGTGCTGCGGTTTCAATAAAGTAAGGTGGTTCAGAGAGTTCTACATCAAACCCACCAAGAGCTGTCAAACTTTCTCCGTCCCCCAAGGTTTCAACTGTGATAAGAGGGCCCTGTAAAAAAGCTTCGACCAATATAGGGCTCGTGGGGTGTTTTTGCCAAAAGCGTCCGCAATAGCTATCAAGCTCAGCTTTAGAATTGCAACGTTGAACGTCCAAGCTTGCTACGCCTTCCTTAGGTTTGGCTACCACCGGAAAAGTGAAGTCAGATTCAGGAGGGGTGCCCGGATACAGTAATTTGCTTTGTGTATTAGGCAGTGACTTTTCGGTGAGAACTTGGCGCGTTAAGTGTTTGTTTTTTGCTTTTAGCGTCACTGTCCAGTCTTTCGAAGGTACACCAAAAAATTGAGCACATATTGCAGTAGAGGTTTGCAAATGGTCACTGTTGCTAAAAACACCTGTGGGTTTTAGGTCTCGCTCTGTGATGGTCTCGATAAGTTCAAGGGGGTTAAACACATCACATTCAAGAATTGCGTCAGGGCTAAATCGGTCATCATCACTGCTCAATCTTAGGTGGTTGAGCTTGTGATCTGTGATCAAAACGACGTGAAGACCCATCGCCTTTGCGGTAGGTACGAAGCCGTGAGTGACTGCGTCATTCACGACATGACTTACGATAATAATCGTAGATTTCATGGGGCTTTCCTAATTTTAAACGTTGTTGTCGCCTGCTCACAACTCGCTTTCAAGTGGTCTCTTTCTGTCTTTTAGGAAAGAGACTTTTGCTATCTTATTGTTTTTATTTACCGTTCTGTCATTAGCTGTGTTGCATATTGCTAGGCAAATATAGATCAAAAAATATATATTGCAAATATAAATGATATTTGTTCTTATTCGTATCCGTTGTGATTTATAAACTAAACCGGAATTAGAATATGAACGTTAGATTGGCTTTCACCCCTCTCGCCTTGGCAATTGGAGGTGCATTAACCACAGTGGCTACCGTGTCGAATGCAATGGCTTCAGAAGAAGTAACGGTGGATGAAACCGTGCAAGTTATTGGTCATCAGTACGAAGGCTACGCGGAGCACATGCCGCAATCGGGTACCAAAACGGATGTCGAATGGCTAGATGTCCCACAAGCCGTATCGGTGGTTACTAAAACAGAGATGGAAGATCGTGGTGCCGTACGCTTAGTGGATGCACTTGATGGTGTTGCAGGGGTTAACAATACCCTCGGTGAAGGTAGCCGAGACCAATTCGTGATTCGTGGCTTTGATTCGCTAAATGACATGTATCGTGACGGTATGCGTGACGATGGAACGTTGCAGTCGTATCGCAGCCTAGCCAATATTGAGCGTGTTGAAGTGGTAAAAGGCCCAGCCGGTGCACTTTATGGCCGAGGTTCTGCGGGCGGTATCATCAACTTGGTAACGAAACGCGCTAACGGTGACAACTTCACCAACGTAAATGGCAGTGTAGGAAGCAACAGTCAGTTTGTTGGTCAGGTTGACAGCTCAATGGCTTTTACTGATAAAGTCAGCGGCCGTATCAACGTGGAAAGTCGACAAGCGGATTCCTACGTAAACCATGTCGATTCTAATGATTTCTTTATCGCACCTACCATTCGAGTACTGCCAGCTGAAGGGCATACCGTTGACTTAGATGTCGAATATGCACACCAAGAGCTGGTGCCATATCGTGGTGTTCCATCCAAAAATGGCAAACCTGTCGATGTCTCTGAGAGTTCTTTCTACGGTGGCACTAACGATTATCAAGAGTCCGATAGCCTGCGTGTTGGCATTAATTATGAGTGGCGCTTGAATAGCGAGTGGGTATGGACAAACCGAGCGGCATACAATCATATCGAACTTGAGCAAAAGGGTACGCGTCAAGGTACTGTGACGGGGGATAAAGTTTCTCAAACCGTGAACAACTTCGGCTATGATCCTCGTACCACGACAACACTACAGTCTGAGTTGGTTTGGGAAACGGATTCTAACCAAATGATGATTGGTGCCGATTACAACCAGATCAATATCGATCTCACTCTCGCAAGCGACAAAACCTTACCTTCGAAAGATATCTATAATCCTGTTGCAGGTCCAACGCCTGATCCGGGTTTCAAACCTTTCCGTGATAACACGACAACGACCACTGGCGTCTACATTCAAGACGTTTACACCTTTGGTGATCTATCGGTGATCGGTAATGTGCGTTACGACTCTATGGAACTTGAGCAGCAAAAAGCCGGGAAAGCCCAAGAGAAGCTAGATGATAACAGAGTGAGCTACCGTGGTGGCTTGGTCTATCGTATCAACAACGATATGTCGGTATACGCAAGCTTAGCTCGTTCGTGGCAATTGCCTTACTCCGGTATTTATATCAACCCTAAACTGGCTGAATTCTTCCATACCGATCTAAAAGAAGTGGGTGCGAAAGCTTACTTACTCGATAACGCTTTGATGCTCAATGCCGCTATTTTCCAAATTGATCAAGAACAACCACAAACCAATATTAATGGCGACGTTATTAATAAGATTGAAGCACGTCACCAAGGTATTGAACTGGAAGCTCGCGGCCAGATTACAGAATTGTGGGATATTTCAGTTGGTTATAGCTACCTAGATGCAGAAGATAAAGATACAGGCAAAAAGCCTAATGATGTATCCGATCATCTGTTCTCACTCTGGAGTACTTACCAATTATACGAAAACTGGCGTTTGGGCGGTGGTGTGAAATACGTAGGCGACCGCTACGCGGGTAACAATGAAGCTGTTGCATTAGGTGATTACACCACTGTTGATTTGATGGCTGCGTACACCACGGGCCGTCACAAAGTTCAAGCGAACGCTTATAACGTACTTGGCGAGAAATACATTCTCGGTGCAACCAGTGGTAAGTCGGGTACGAACCAGATTGGTTACGGAGCGCCAGCTGAATTCATGCTCAGCTACGGCTATCAGTTCTAAAAGCGAGCTCAGCTCTAAGAGTCGTCAATTTCTATGCGTTTTTACGTTTCTAAGATCTAGTACGTTTCTAAGAGCTATTACGTTACTAAAAGCTATTTCAACTGAAAAAACTATTGATTTGTTCGCTACGAGTGAGTGAACAGTTGACCTCATTTTGAGGTCGTTTAGCCCAATGGGTCAAAGCGTTGGCATAACTTAAAAGCACAACCTTTGACCCTAATTTGCCTACTTAGGAGATTTTCATGCCTTACCAGAATTTGGATGGTAAACCCCACGCGCAACATAAGCTTCGCTTGAGCGCACTTGCAACAGCCATTGCAGCAGTGACTTCCATGAGTGCATTCGCTGCGTCGGATCCGCAAACGACGACCATGGAAACGGTTGTCGTGACGGGCAGCTTGATCGGTAATTCAGAATTAGAAGATGTGAAAGAGTATCCGGGAGCGCGTACCGTTCTAACTAACGAACAAATTAAAAAGACTGGCGCACTCTCTATTGATTCAGCATTTCAAAGTGTACCGGGCATTAAGGTTCAAGACGAAACGGGCACGGGTGTATTGCCTAACATCTCGGTGCGCGGCTTGAAAGCGAGCCGCAGTGGTCACGCTCAATTCCTAATGGATGGTGTACCACTGACTCTTGCGCCTTATGGTCATACCGGACAATCTATTTTCCCAGCAACGCTATCGATGCTTGACCGAATTGATATCGTACGTGGTGGTGCGGCTGTGCAGTACGGGCCAAATAACGTGGGTGGTGTGATCAACTTGGTGACTAAGCCTATTCCACACGAGTGGCAAACAGAAATCAGTAATCGCTTTACGGTATTTGAAGATGGTAATACACCGCTTAATGACTTTTACCTACGCACGGGTGGTTGGTTAACCGATACGCTGGCACTTCAAGTAGAAGGTAACTTCCTAAAAGGTGAAAGCTTCCGTGATCATTCAGATACGGATGTAAAAAACTTCCAAGCGAAGTTGCAATGGTTACTCAGCGATACCCAGGAGCTGCAAGCATTCGTTCAGCGTTACGATGCCGACACCCAAATGCCGGGCGCTTTGTCGCCAAAAGATTACCAGCAAGATCGCACTCAATCGAAGCGACCATATGACGAATACAAAGGCACATCAACACGTTGGAGCCTGAAGTATTTGCATGATTTGAATATTGCGGATGGCGCAGAGTTAGAGATTCTGACATTCGGTCACCACTCTGAGCGTTTCTTCCAATGGGGCTTTAATAGCGCAGGCGGTCACTGGGCGGATCCAGCATTACCATCAACAGATATTCGTAACTCACCACGTGAATTCGCGGTTTATGGTGTGGAACCTAAGTTAGCTATGTACTTTGACGGTAATACGGTGACGCAAAACTTGATTGTGGGTGCTCGCTATGTAAATGAAGATATCGATTACAAGCTAACGCAAACGCCAATTGCTGGTGGGGTAACAAAAGTGCCACGTGATTGGAACTTGAATACCGATGCATTCGCAGGTTACATCAGCAATGAAGTTGGCCTGTTTAACGACGTACTAAAGGTTACTCCGGGTATTCGTTACGAATCGATTGATATGACCTTTAATGATTTAGGTAAAGCACAGAGTACAGACAACAAAGTGACCGAGTGGTTGCCGGGCTTAACCGTGGCATACCATTTAACTGAGCAATGGGTTGGGTACACCAATGCGCAGAAATCCTTGCGTGCACCACAAATCGCTTACATCCGAGGCAAGGGTGAAGAGGGCAGTGAGCTAGCATGGAACTACGAGTTGGGTGCTCGTTACAATCAAGATTCAACTAGCTTTAATATCGCGCTCTACCGCATTGATTTTGAAGACCAACTCCAATGGCAAAGCGGAACACAGACCTTTGATAATATTGGTAAAACGCTTCATCAAGGTATTGAGCTTTCAGGTCGTTATGTTCCGCAGGCTATGCAAGCTCTGAGTTTAGGCGCGGGTTATAACTATTTGGATGCGACGATAGAGGCAGAAGGTGCAAACAAAGGTAAGCAACTTCCTTACACATCCGAGCATCAACTTAGCTGGGATGCGACTTATGCGTTTAGCAGGGTAGATACGACCTTATCTGGTTACTATTTCAGTGAGTCTTATTCTGACAATGCCAATACCAGTGCTGAAGATGCAACGGGTGCGAAAGGCAAAGTACCTGCTTACATGGTATGGAACTTAAACCTAGGCTCAGACTTGTATAAAGATGAAAACAGTAAGTTACGCATGAATGTTGCAGTGAACAATTTGTTTGCTGAGGACTACTACTTCCGCGGTATTGATACCAGTCCGGTTGGCCGCTATCCAGCGCCAGGGCGTTCATACACTTTGGATCTGAACTATCAGTTCTAATCGGTAATTGATTAAAAATAATAACGAATATAAGTCGCCAATATTATTGGCGACTTTCACGGTTCTAGTGTTTAAGGAAAAGTAAATATGGAAAACAGTTCTCGACTTTTATTTTCGAACCAATGGCTGCTGCCGAACGGACTGCTGTCATTCAAAAGGCATTTTTTATTCAGCAGGATAGCGATAACCTTAGCTTTGTTGGCTTTAAGCTTGTTCTCATTCTCCAGTTCAGCAAAAACGAGGATCATTCAAGATGAGCAAGGTCAGTTTGAGATAGCGACTACCCCGCAACGCGTTGTGGTGTTGGAGTTCTCATTTGTCGATGCGTTAGCTGCGGTAGGCGTGTCTCCGGTTGGTGTTGCCGATGACAATGATGCTTCGCGAGTGATTCCGGCGGTGCGTGAATTAGTGAAACCATGGAAATCGGTTGGGATGCGTTCGCAGCCTAGTCTAGAAGCCATTGCGGTATTAAAGCCCGACCTGATCATTGCCGATGCAGAGCGTCATCGTACGGTTTATCAAGATCTACAGCGAATCGCACCAACTCTGCTGCTCAAAAGCCGTGGAGAGACTTATCAAGAGAACTTGGAATCTGCGCTTAAGGTTGGTATTGCCCTCGATAAGCAATCGGCAATGGAACAAAGAATTCACCAACATCAACAAGCCATGGTGGAATTTAAAAGTCATTTTTCACTCAAACAAACGGTCCAATTTGCTGTCGTGTCGGAAAAAGGAATGTGGCTACATAGCCCTGCTTCCTATGCCGGAGGTGTACTCACCACATTAGGTATTGCAAGCCCAATAGTGGAGCCGACAGACAAGGCGTACTTACCAACTAGCTTTGAGTTGTTGTTGAAAACGAATCCTGACTGGTTGCTCCTTGGTGCTTACTCAGATCCAAATATCGTTGATGATTGGCAGAAAAACCCACTGTTTAATGTATTAGCATCCGCGAAGAATCAACAAGTGGTAGAAGTGTCACCAGCACTGTGGTCATTGAATCGAGGCATGTTGGCTGCAGAACAAATGGCGAAAAATCTAGAGCAGATCTTGGATCGTTCATGAGTTCGATGTTGCTCTCTAGAGGTAAGCGACGTTCGCTTATAGTGTCGTGGCTTACGGTATTAGTGTCGTGGCGAGTCACGTTATTCACGGCTTTAGTGTCGTGTTTGGCGATGTCTGGTTACGTGGCCTCTATGCTAGGTTGGTCGAATTTCTCCCTGATATTGAGTGACTTAGTTCACTATTGGTTTGCGTTTGATGAGAGCAATATGACTCATCAAATATTGGCGACACTAAGAGCTCCAAGGGCTTACGCTGGGTTATTGATTGGTGCAAGCTTAGCCGTCGCCGGACTGTTGATGCAGGGATTAACACGTAACCCACTTGCGTCTCCATCAATTCTAGGGATTAACGCTGGCGCAGCCTGTTTTATGGCTTTAGCTGCGATAGGCATACCTGTGGTGAGTGATTTAAACCCGATCCTTAATGCCGTTCTTGGTGCATTGCTAGGCGGTGGTGCTGTGATGCTTCTCGGTGGTTTCTTCTCTGAACGTTCTCATCCGTTACGTTTGGTTTTAGCGGGTATCGCCATTACTGCTTTATTGATTGGGTTGACTCGAGCAGCGCTGATTCTAGCTGATGATATGGCTTATAGCGTGCTGCATTGGCTTACCGGTTCATTGTCTAGCGTGGATGAGGGACAGTGGCAACAGCTTTGGCCGCCAGTTGTGATTGGTTTGGTGTTGGCTGTTAGCCTTGCTCGTAACCTCAACTTATTGGCGCTTGGTGAAGAAGTGGCTGTGGGGTTGGGCAGTAATATCCGGCTTACTCGCCTCATGAGTGGATTGGCTATCGTGTTGCTTGCGGGTGCCAGTGTCGCTATCGCTGGTCCCATTGGTTTTGTAGGATTGTTGGTTCCTCATTTGGTTCGGCCCATGGTTGGGCACAATTACCATCTACTGATTCCTATATCCGCAATGGCAGGCGCAGCATTAGTGTCTTGGTCAGATGCGTTGTCACGAGCGATTGCTTTCCCGACTGAAACGCCCGTTGGTGTTATTACAGCCCTACTTGGGACACCTTGTTTTATTTTGATTGCGACGAGGAGATCTTAATGTACCATCACACTAAGATAGTTTTGTTATCAGGGGTTCTCATATTAGTGGCATCCGCGGGTTTGTTTGTCGGCGCGGCGTCACTTTCCATTCCTCAAGTCATCGAACATTTAGTCGCATTTTCCAGTGACGACTTTGTTATCCATCAGTATCGGCTACCACGTATGTTACTCGCGATAAGCGTGGGCGCAGGGTTGGGGCTATCCGGCGTATTAGTGCAAGGCGTGATACGTAATCCGTTAGCATCGCCTGATCTTATGGGTATTAGCGCTGGGGCAGGGCTTGCTGCGACAGCGAGTTTAGTTTGGTTCCCCAATGCACCAGTCAGTGTGCTTCCTGTCGTAGCGATGTTCGGTGGGGTATTGGCTGCTGGGCTGATTGCGCTATTGGCATGGTGGTCAAGGCCAACACCCGCCAAGTTGGCCTTGATTGGTATTGCAGTGAGTGCGTTTCTGGCGAGTTGCATCGACTTCTTGCTTGTCACTAACCCCATCGAGATTAACACTGCGATGGTATGGCTAACTGGCAGCCTCTGGGGACGAAATTGGCAGCAAGTTCCTTTTATTTGGGGAGCATTGCTCTTGTTGTTGCCAATGGCATTTTGGCTTGCTTGGCGATTGGATGTGATGGGTCTTGGTGAGGAAAGTGCCACCACATTGGGTACTAAGCCAAAACAGATACAAGCTCTTGCACTATTGGCCGCAGTGTTGCTTGCCAGCGTCAGCGTTTCAGTGGCTGGAACGATCAGTTTTGTGGGTTTATTAGCACCTCACTTAGCGCGCTTGTTGTTTGGGCATAATCATAAGTTGTTAATCCCGGCGTCTGCTCTGGTGGGCGCGATTCTGGTTACTTGTGCCGATGGCTTGGCAAGAGGTCTACAACCACCGATTGAATTACCTGCAGGGGTACTTACTTCTGTCATTGGCGCGCCTTATTTCATCTTTCTTCTCTATCGTTATCGAGGTTGGTAACCATGCTAAAAACGCAGAATCTTTCCGTCGCGTACGGCAAACAAACGATCATACCGAACCTTTCGGTGTCCATCCCAAAGGGAAAAATCACAGCCTTAATTGGACCCAATGGGTGTGGTAAATCTACCTTGTTAAAGACGTTAGTCAGGATCAATAAGCCGGTGACTGGAGAGGTGTTATTTGAAGACAGACCGTTGTCGAGCTATGGCGATAAAGTGCTCGCACGTTCGTTGTCGCTTCTGCCGCAAATATTGGTCAGCCCTGAAGGCATTTCGGTCAGAAAGCTGGTTGAATATGGCCGTTCTCCTTATGTGTCCCATTGGGGAAGGTTAGGGCAAGAAGACCAAGCTATTGTGGAACAAGCAATGCATGATACCGGCGTACTTGAGTTTGCTGATAAACCGATTGAGTCACTGTCGGGTGGGCAGCGTCAAAGAGCATGGATAGCGATGATAATAGCGCAAGACACTGATGTCGTGATGTTGGATGAACCGACCACTTATCTTGATATGTCTCACCAAGTTGAATTAATGAACTTGATGCAGCAGATGAATGACAAGGGAAAAACGGTGGTGGTTGTGCTCCACGATCTGAACCAAGCGAGCCGTTACTGCGATCATTTGATCGTTTTAGAAAGAGGTGGTTTAGTGGCTGAAGGCACCCCCGATGAGGTGATGACCGAGACATTGCTGAATGATGTTTTTGATCTCAAAGCGAGCGTATTTCGTGACCCTATATCCAATACGCCGATGTGTGTGGCGATTTAAGCAAATAGCCGATGATTAAAGTTGTCAGTATGGCTTGCTGTGCATCTGGTTAAAATAATCAGAGCGAATCAATTTTTGGTGTTGATTGAGATAGTATTTTGCTATAAAACGCGCATAATCTCGCTATACAACACTTAAAGAAGAAATTACCTATGACTACCTTTCAATACTACTTTCACCAACTGCCTTGCTTCGACTGTAAAAAAACGACAGTAAGTACTGATCTTGGTTGGTTAACGCCTGCGATGAAAGATACTGCTCTAGAGCAAGTGACAAAGACACTTGCGGAAGGTGAAGTTACGCCTGATCTTTCAGCAAATGTGGTTTGTACCAAAGACGAAGCTCGCGAGTATCTATTACTGAATTTCTTCGGTTATTCAGAAGAAGAGTTAGCGAGCGGAATTGAAGCTGATGATGAGCAAGAAGTCGCGGATGAAATTGCAGAACTTCTAGAAGAAGGCCAAGATACAATCACCTTCGAACATGAAATTGCGCTTCAGTGCTGTGCTGATTGCGATGTTGAAGAAGAGTCAAACTAAGCACTCGTATTAAAGTACATTTATCCATTAATACGGTGTGATGTTCAAATGAAGAAAGGCGTTAGCGAATTGAAGTTCGCTAGCGCCTTTTTTGTATCTCTACGTCTTATCTCTAAGCAGCATTAGATCCTATGATGCTTTATTTTCTAGAATACCTTGGTCTCCCAATTGAGAGAGGATCTCTGCGGTTTTCTCGCGGAATAAATCTCTTAATAAGCGAACCGTTGGTGTGATGGATTGACGGCTTGGGCAGACTAACCACAACTCGGTTGGTGTTGGTTTAAATTCAGGCATAACTTTAATCACTTCGCCAGAAAGCAAATGTTTCGACATATCTAAACAAGACTTTATCGCCACGCCTTTACCGGCAACACACCAACGTCTAACAAGGTCAGCATCGTTCGATGCACGATTCCCTTTCAGCTTCACTTTGTGCTCCTGCTTACCATCCTTAAACACCCATTCGTCTTGCAACATATCATGCAGCTGATAAAGCAAACCATTATGTTGAGTTAAGTCATTCGGGTGTTTTGGTGTTCCCATTTCAGCCAAATATTCAGGAGCCGCACACAATATTCTCGGCACATCGCAGATCTTGAAACCATACATGTTGGCGTCACTCGGAGAGCCGTAACGTAGCGCCATATCAACAGAATCACGGTAAAAATCGATATTACTGTCACTGATGCTCGTTCTAAGTGATGCTTTGGGGTATTCAAGCAAGAACTCATCTAACCAAGGTGTGATGAGGTTGCGGCCTAGATCCGATGAAAGCGCAATGCGGATTTCTCCATCGAGAATACCAAGCTCTTCACGCATGCTGAGCTTGGCTTGCTCTAATATTTTCAAGGCCTGTTCACACTCAGGTAAATAGCGTTCGCCTGCTGAAGAGAGCCTTAGATGGCGCGTGGTTCTTATAAACAATTCAGCACCTAACGCAGATTCAACTCGTTTGACGGCAGCACTCGCGGTAGCAGTACGCATGTCTAGGTTGGTGGCTGCTGCGGTGATGCTGCGAAACTCCGCCACTTTTAAAATGACCTGTAAGTCTTCAAGAAGCATCTTATCTACCTGTGTTTGATAATGTTCTAAACATTGTATTGAAATCTTTGCTAATCACAAAGCGGGTTAACCCTTATTTACCTCTTCTAAGCTAACTTTATACGCTTAATTATCAAAATATATTTGAAAATCATTCAAATGTTAGACGGTTTATCTAGAGTGAGAATTGACTAAGATTAACTCGTCTAATTCAAGGAGAAAGCACAATGTCAGTACCATCAAAAATGAAAGCTATTGGATTTACTCAGTCATTTGCGATTACAGAGCAAGACAGTTTATTTGAGTTTGAAACGAATCTTCCAGAACTAAAAGAAAGTGACTTGCTTGTAAAAGTGAGCGCGACTTCTATCAACCCTGCTGACGCAAAAATTCGTATTCGTAATGCTAAGGATAAAACACTCGAACAACCTAAAGTGCTGGGCTATGACGCAGTCGGTGAAGTTGTCGGTAAAGGTACAGACGTTGAAGGTTTTGAATTAGGTGACCGTGTTTACTACGCGGGTGACGTCACTCGTATGGGAGCTAACGCGGAATACCAAGCCGTTGATTACCGTATTGCGGCGAAAGCACCAAAGAGTCTTTCTGATGAAGCTGCTGCTGTGATGCCGCTAGCGACACTCACTGCGTGGGAAGCGTTGTTCGATCGCCTACGTGTTCGTCCTGAAGAGCAAAAGTCGATTCTGATCATTGGTGGCGCTGGTGGCGTAGGTTCAATCACTATTCAATTGGCGAGCCAACTGACTAACCTGACTGTCATTGCGACGGCTTCAAGGCCTGAAACCGAGCAGTGGGTAAGGGATATGGGTGCAGACCATGTGGTGAATCACCGTAACTTGGTTGAGTCTGTGCGCGAGCAAGGCATCCAGCATGTCGATTACATTTTTAATGTTGCGGATACCAAAGGGCACTGGGAATCGATGGTGGAGCTGATTGCACCACAAGGCATGATCAGTTCGATTGTGGAGTTCGATGGTGGAATTGATCTGTCGGCGCTTCAAGGTAAGTCTGTCGGTTTTGTGTGGGAGCTAATGTTTACCCGTTCACTGTTCAACACAGACGATATCCAGAAGCAACAAGACATCTTATTCCAAGCTGCGAACTTGATTGATGCAGGCCGCATTAAATCGACGCTTACCACCACATTGAATGGCTTTAGTGTTGAGACTCTGAAAGATGCGCACCAACGTATTGAAAGCAGTACGTCGATTGGAAAAACAGCCATTAAATATTAATAGTTAATGATTTAGATCTTTGACGGTTTGAAACATTGATCTTTTGAACGCTTGAATAGAAAGCCCCTGATATCTATCGCGAATCGGTAAGATATCAGGGGCTTTTGTTTGTCTGTGGTTTATTCAGACTTTACCTTATTTCAACAAAGCGTTACTCCGTTTCTTGCGAGGTTTTGAATTGAATCTGAAGTAAGTTTAGCTCGAAGGGCAGAGGCTGTTTGTCTGCAATCAAAAAGCCGATCTGTTTAATGTCTTGAGCTTTAAGCTTCGGAGCTCCGTTGAGTAACCGACCTCTAAACACCGCTTGAAAGTCGTTTAGTCGGAAGATTTTCTTGAGTTGCTCACCTTTGATGGTCTCAAAGTTGTGCTTGTAGTTAGTCCTGTTTCCATCTATCCACGTTGTGAACCTTAATTGGTAAGTACGACCATCACCCACAAACGTCAACTCTACGCTGTCCGTTTCAGAGCTTAGTGTTTTAACAGAGCGATTGATTGAACTGAAGCCACCATTGTTCTCTAACGATAGTTCGCCCTTAAATTGACTCGTCTCGCCATCATGAATAAGACCGCCTGTTGAGATGCCGCCCATCACATTGTCGTTGGTCGCTGTCCAATTCTTCTGTTCGTTCGCTTGTGTAAAATCAATCATATCTATTCCTGCTACAGATACTTGAGACCATAAAAAAGAAAGGCTGAGTATTAGGCACAAAGAAGCGATTCGTTTAGGCAGTAAGTGCGTTTTAAAGTTAGTTTCGTGCATGATTTTCTCCATTAGTTATTAGGGCGTGTTGACCTTTCGTACTTACGGAGAAGGCTCTGTAGCAAGCATAGTCAGACAATGGTTGATGAAGTCTTCGTAGTTCGACGCTTTGTCGTATTCGATTTTTAATGAACCATGAAACATCAGGGTTACCGTAACGTCTCTGTAGCTTAGCCAACAGGTGTAACCGTCGTAATCGTGCCAAGCAAACATCTCACCTATTTGATATTTATTGTCCAACTGTTCGCCCGTTGAACGAAGGTAATCGAACACTCTGAGAAATTCTTTGATGGTAATTCTGCTGTCCATGTATCACTCCCGCTACGCAGTCGACTAAAAAATACCAAGTGCTTGTATTTCAATTAACTACGGTTTGGTTCTGCATTGCGATCACTGAGGGGAGGCCTGTATACAGCATCCATTTCATCGGCTCACTTTGTGGAAGGTGTAGTTTGGATAGAACACTTACTTACTTTGACTGGTATTAAGTACAAAGAACATAATACGAGGCAAGAGAGTTACATTAGATTAGGTCGTCTAAACTCAAAGTTTGTATTTAGTGATAAATAGAACAACTTGGGCTCTAAAGACGTTCTCGAAATAAACGCAAATTAGCCCTTTACCTCAACTTAACTTGAGGTATTAGGATATGCAACGTTGCTTAAGAGAATACTTTAAGGAGAGAAGAATGATCCAACTTGAACATGTAAATTTAGTGGTTAAAAATATCCCAGAGATGCTGACTTTCTATAAAGCAGCTTTCCCTCACTGGTATGTGCGTGATGAAGGGCAAGGCGAATGGTCTGGCAAGCCACGTAACTGGCTACATTTTGGTGATGAATACCAATACATCGCGTTGAGCGATCACGGCGAAGGAGAAAACAGAGATTTGGCTGGGCATTCGGTTGGCCTCGCGCACTTCGCTTATGTGACCAATAACATTGAGAGCGTCACTCAACGCCTTATCGATGCGGGCTTCCCGATTGCTAAACCCGGCGCTGAAGAACCTTATCGCAAAAACGTTTACTTTGTGGATCCGGCGGGCTTTGAAATCGAATTTGTAGAGTACTTGAGTGATGATCCCAAGCTGCGCAATGCCACGTAGTAGAACTCGTAATCGAGTTGGTGTGCTAGAGCGAGATTGTTCGAAATAAAACGTTTAAGAAAGGGGGCTAGGAAGACTCACAGAAAAGGGCATTGTGGAATATTCCGCAATGCCCTTTTTATATCTATTAGCTGATTGGCTAACTGATCTTTACTCTGCTAGTCGCTTAGTCGCTTAGTCGCTTACTTAGCTACTTAGCTACTTAGCTTTAAACGGTACTAACAGTTGTTTTCCAAACACATTGATCAAGGCACCTGTTACGATCAGGCCACCACCTAGGTAAGTCCAAACGGATGGAATCTCATTGAAGATCCACACGCCTAACAACGCTGAGAATACGATTTGAACGTATGAGTAAGCTGAAGCTTTACCGGCAGCTTGAGTTTGCATCGCTTTGGTTAAACCGTATTGACCGATCTGAGTGAAAATCCCGACCAGAACCAACATAACGGTTAAGAATAAGCTTGGCCATACAAAGTCGTTCCAGATCAGGGCTGTTGAGATTGGAAGAGCAACCAGCGGGAAATAGAAGATGATCACCGAGCTATCTTCAGTTTGGCTAAGCTTTCTCACAATCACATAAGCAATTGAGCTACCAAACGCGCCCAATAACGCCACCATAATACTGAACATGGGTAACTCACTGTTTACGCCACTGTTCATGCTTGGTTGTACCATCACCAGCAATCCCGCGAGGCAGAATGCAATGCAGATCATGGTCGATTTTTGCACGCGCTCTTTTAAGAACAACACGCCAAGCAACGCAGTAAACACGGGATGTACGTATTGTAGAATGGTTGCTTCTGCTAATGGCAAGGTGGTGACTGCGTAGTAAACACACATCAACGCCGCAGTACCGACAGCACCACGAACAAACAACAAAGGTTTGTTATTGCCCCAGATCGAAATGCCTTTTCGTTTCACATCGATATAGCTGATGATCAAAGAGACCAAAGCCCTTGCTGCGACAATTTCAAATACAGGTATACCGTAGTTGCTGATGTATTTCACACAAGCAGACATCAGTGCGAACCCAAAAGCGGAGAGGATCATGAACCTAACCCCAACAGGGATCATTGAAACAGAGAAAGAAGGCATAAAAATATCAATCGGGTGAGGGAAGGGGAATCATAGCTTAATTTAAGAGAGTCGACCAAAGCCTTTGTCTTGCTCTATTACACCAAACCACTGATATTGCTGTGCGAGTGATTTCAGCAACTCGATCTCTTTTGCTGTCTCTTCCCTCAGCCATTCAATAAGGTCATTGATGATAGGCGTGTGTGTACGCTGGTGCATGAAGTAAGTCCAAGCACTGTGTTGAATCTTTGCATCCTTAGGGCAGTACAAGAAGCCCCGTTGTAGATCCTGCAAAACCAACAGTAAATCCGTCACCGTGACCCCTTCACCCGACAAGCAAGCACTGAGTGCCATATCCAAAGACAAGAAGCTGGTATTTCTAACGGGCTTTTTCGGTGGGAACTCGACATCAGCCAGCCACACTTTCCAGTCGTGATGATCTAAGGTTGGGTGGAGCCTTGGTAAGGTTAATATCGAATCGAGGTCAGTATCTTTGTTCGTTAAGTTGGTAGAATTACCTAAGTTGGTAGAATTATTTAAGCTGGCAGAATTCGTTAAACTAGTAGAACAGACCGGCGCCATAAACTCTTCACGCAAGAAGGTGATGTTAGGTGCCTTGTCATAGCGTTTTTTGAAGCGCGTGTGAAAGATCAACAAGTCGTACTCGCTGCTGTTGATCGATTCGTCTTCCTCAATCACAGGCACAATGACGATTTCATAATCTTGATAACGCTCGTTTAATTCCCTTACTTTAGAGATCAATACGCGCGTCGCGAAACTCAAGGTCGCTTTGATCACAATACGTTTCTGCTTGGGCTCGCCCCAAGAAGCAATAACCGCTTCGACATTGGCATAGTTTTCACGTAAAGCCACGTACAAATCGTGACCATGTTCTGTTAATTCAATCGCTCGATGCTTACGAATAACCAATGATGCGTTTAACTCATCTTCAAGCTGTTTAATCTGACGGCTGATCGCACTTTGTGTCACATGCAGCTCATCGGCGGCCAGCATAAAGCTCATCAGCCTTGCAGCAGCTTCGAAGGCTTTTAAGCCATTATGGGATGATGGCAAGCTAGGATATGGGGTCATAATTCGTTCGCATGAGTTTATGGAATGTTAGAGTCGCAAATTTATCAATTGAACGCCAGCCTCATCGATCGTATTTTGGGCGAAATTACCTGAGGCGCTCATGAAAAAAATACTCACTCTCGCATTCCCTTTGATCATTTCACAGCTGATCTCTATGGCGTTAGTCCTTACTGATGTTTGGATGATGTCGCGAATCAGCGTGTCAGCCCTTGCGGCTGGTGGCCTAGGCGCCTCTATCTACTTTTTTATCTTTATTATTGCGAGCAGCACCGTGGGTTGTGTCGCGAACTTGATTGCGATCGCTTACGGTCAGCGAGTGGCTCGTCCTGAGTTTGGTAACACACAAATTCGATTAGCCGTTAAAGGCGCCACCATGTTGGCATTTGTGTTGAGTGTGACCTTAATGGCCAGCTTTTGGTTTGCTCCGTTGGTATTAGAGGCAGCAAAACAGCCCCAAGAAGTGATTACTTTAGCAATGGAATATGTGCATGCCTTGAAATGGGTGATGCTGCCTTCGCTAATTTTGTTGGTACTGCGTGGATTAACCAGTGCCTTCGGTAATGTGCGCTCTATTCTGGTGATGTCTATTATTACCGTAATTCTGAATGTGCCAGTGAGCTACTTCTTAACTTTCCAATTAGACATGGGTTTAACGGGTTTAGGGCTAGGTACGGCTATCGCGGCCTTTATCGTGATGGTTGGATACACGGTTTGGGTATTCAAGCGTGATGAATTCAAGCAGTTCGCCCCTTGGTTAAACACAGAAGAGTATTCAATCAAATTAATGAGCCCGCTTTTGATGATGGGTTTGCCTATTGGGCTCGCTGCATTACTTGAACATGGCCTTATTTATGGGGGCACCTTGATGGCGGGGACGATCAGTATTGCTTCTCTAGCGCTGCACCAAATCCTGCTGCAATGCTTAAGCTTTACTTGGAACTTCAATTTCGGTTTCTCACAAGCCGCGGCGATTTTGGTTGGCCGTGATTTCGGTGCGGGTAACTACGAAGGCATCAAAAGAACCTCGATTCTAAGCTTTATATTGGTGTCGGTGTTGAGCGTAGCCTTGTCTTCCGTGTTCATCATCTGGCCAGAAATGATCGCGTCTATCTTCAAGTTAGACGATGGTACGGGCGCAATGACTTCGCTATTGGCCTCTGTTATTTGGGTGGTTGCGTTGTGCTTTATTGTAGACGCTTGGCAGTTATTGGCGATTAACCTGTTGAGAGGGATGAAGATTGTCTCAATGCCAACCGTAATGACAGCCATTGGTTACTGGGTATTTGGTTTGCCAGCGGCTTGGTATTTGATGTCTAAGTTTGAATTGGCAGGAATCTGGGGCGGAATCGGTGTTGGTTTAGGTGTGACAGGTATTCTGCTGCTTATCCAGCTGATGCGTGTCATTCAAAAAAACAGTAAGTCTCCGGATCTCTCGACTCATGCTTATTCGTGATCTGCTTGTGATGCTCGCCTTTACCATGAAAGCTTGAACGATAAACTTTGTACTGCTGACCGAGAACTATCAATGACCAATTACCAGTTTCTAATTACCGACAATGGGCTATCAGCTATCAGGTAAAAGCCCTGAATTGCGTACTTCGTAATTTAGACCTTGGTCTTACAGAAACCGAGCGTAAAGGTGGCTAGAATGATTTAAGTCGCTCACCGTTTTATCAAGGAAAATACAAATGGAAGTTGGATTGTTTTGGGCTGAGAAAGGAATGCTAGTACTTGGTGCTCTGTTTGTTTTGACGAGCATGATGCAGTACGGAAGACGCAGTAGTGATTGGAAAGGCGTGATTACTATGTTTTATAAGCGCATCCCAATGAATATTGCGGAATACAAATGGTACCGTCTGGGCATCGCTTTACTGGTATTTGCTGTGGTTATTCGTTTCGCATTACTGATTCTATGGCCGACATATCAGTTTTAGTTGCCTTGTGTTCATTATATAAAACGGATAAAAACGTCAACCTGATAAACGCGTAGTAGGCGATCAACACGTATAGCTGAGCAACATGTATGGCTGTTGCGTGCATCGGCAAGTCGAGCCTTAATGGTTACTTATTAAGGTCGTTATTCTATAAATTATCGCGCTCATTTTATGAAATAGTGCAATTACTTCATAAAAAGAGTTGTTACTATCTCTGTAGCATATTGTTTTACATAAAGAATAATCAGAGATAATCGAATATCCGCTTTTCCCATCAATCTGACTAATAATCTACATATAAATTCATTCACCCCGTACCTGATACGATAATGATCTGTTACACTCCTCAAAATTAGCTTTAATTTGTCGGTGGTGCATTTATGTCGTTCCCAGTTCTTATATGTGATGATTCTGCATTAGCAAGGAAGCAGATGGCTCGATCACTGCCTAGTTCTCTAAATGCAGATATAACTTTTGCTGTTCATGGGCTTAATGCACTTGAAGAGTTAGCTCAAAACCAGTTTAAACTGATGTTCCTCGACTTGACCATGCCAGAGCTAGATGGCTATGGCACATTGGAAGAGATGCAACGCTTAGGTGATAACACTCCTGTTGTCGTTGTTTCCGGTGACATCCAGCCAAAAGCGCAGCAGAGGGTCATGGACCTTGGTGCTAAAGCGTTTTTACAAAAACCGATCGATAAAGAAGCGTTAAAAGGCATTCTACGTGACCTTGTTGAGCCGCCAACGCAGCCTCAGGTGGTTACCCCAACTGCTTTAGATCTCCCAATACTACGCAGACGCGATATCTACATGGAAGTGGCGAACGTAGCAATCGGCCGTGCCGCCGATGCATTGGCGCGCCACTTTGATGTATTTGTCCATTTACCCCTACCGAACGTGAATATTTTGGAAGTGAGTGAATTGCACATGGCACTTCGCGACTTAGCAGACAACGACCAAGTGTCGGGCGTTTGCCAAGGCTTTAGCGGAGAAGGTATTGCAGGTGAGGCGTTAGTCTTGCTGAGTGATTCCAGTGTGAGCGATCTTAAAAAGCTCATGAAGGTGCCAACAGAAAGCGAACAGTTAGAAGAATTAGAGCTGTTGATGGATGTATCTAATATCCTTGTGGGTTCATTCCTGAATGGGTTAGGTGAGCAGTCAGAAGTTCGTTTCTTCCAGAGCTCTCCGGTGTTGCTGGGTCAACACATCTCAATCGATTCCGTTATTGAAAATACCGGCGGCTCATTCAAGAAAACGATGACTTTCGAAGTCAGCTATAACATAGACGGCACTTCAATCCGTTGTGACCTTCTATTCATGTTTGTTGATGAATCTTTGCCACTTCTAGATAATAAATTGGCCTACCTAATGGAGGAGTTTTAATATGTTGAATCTTCCTGCTGAATTTGAACAGTTCCACTGGATGGTGGACATGGTTCAGAACGTCGACATGGGGCTGGTGGTTATTAATCGCGATTTTGAGGTGCAAGTTTGGAATGGCTTCATGACTCACCATAGCGGTAAGCAATCACATGATGCTATCGGTAAGTCGATCTTTGAGTTATTCCCTGAAATCCCAGAAGAGTGGTTTAGGCTGAAAACCAAGCCAGTCTATGATTTAGGTTGTCGCAGCTTTATTACATGGCCACAAAGACCTTACTTGTTCAAGTGCCGCAATGTTCGCCCTGTCACTCAACAAGCTGATTTCATGTACCAGAACGTCACGCTAAACCCGATGCGTTCGCCTACTGGACAAATCACGTCATTGTTCTTGTCGATTCAAGATGCGACGGCAGAAGCGTTAAGCGCTCAAAAGAATTAGCACCTGTCTTAATTCGATACTCAATAGCTTGTAAAGAACAATTCAAAACATCGAATAAAAATGGCTAAGGTTAATTACCTTAGCCATTTTTTTGTTTTTTATTCTTCAAATCTAATCTTTCCCTAGCTTTTCACGTTAACCAATTCTCTTTTTCCATGCGCTTTACTGAATGTTTTAGGTTAAATCAACGAAAGGGCAGCCACGAAATGTGCTTTCGGCGCGGCAATATTACGGGTTAATCGAAACTGGATTTATAAAGTTTGAGTTTGAAAGTTTCATTTAATGGAGTGCGAGGACTGATTTCTAAAGTCTAAGTGAGTATTGGCCTCTAGATTGAGGCGTTTTCACTCTACTTTTCCAAGTGACCGCAAAACAGAAACGTCACCAGATTGGCCAATTTGGTCAAAAACCGATAAAAATTAGAAAAAAATCGAATTTATTTAAGAAAAAAGACATTTTTTTGTTGGAGAAAAGTGTGATTTTTATGTGATCTCGAGGCACTTTCTTCACATATTTTCTTAATGAAGGCGATATTGTGTGAAAGAGAGGCGGAAACGATTGCGCAATAAACCGACAACGTTTGCGTGATTGGTTCGCTAAGTTATTAATTAGTAAGAATTTAGTGGGAAAGTAAAGCTGAGGGGTTTGTAGCAGGTATGGAATCTTTGAGAGGATAGCATAAAAAAAAGTGAAATATCAGACTTGCTGTTACTAAATCACGACCTATAATGCTGAAAACCGGAGCGTCTGCCAACGCTCCGGTTTTTTTGTGTCCGAAGAAAAGTAAACTCGTCTGCCAACGGTTTTACTACGCATTTCGCGAGAGACACATAATTTTATGAATCAAGGAAAACACCATGCGTATCGAACAAGAACTTAAGTTAGGTTTCAAAGATGTACTCTTCCGTCCGAAGCGTTCTACCCTTAAAAGCCGTTCTCAAGTTGAATTAACCCGCGATTTTACATTCAAGCATAGCGGTCGTCAATGGTCTGGTACTCCAGTAATTGCAGCTAACATGGATTCGGTAGCAAGCTTTGAAATGGCAGCCGCTCTAGCAGAGCACGGTGTTATGACTGCAGTACACAAGCACTACACAGTAGAGCAGTGGGCTGAGTTTGCTAAAACAGCAGACAAGAAAACTCTGAACAACGTTTTTGTATCAACAGGTACTTCTGAAGCTGAGTTCGAGAAAGTTAAGAAGATCATGGCGCTTAGCGAAGAGTTCGTATTCATCTGTATCGATATCGCTAACGGCTACTCAGAGCACCTTGTTGAGTTCGTACAAAAAGTACGTGCTGAATTCCCGACTAAAGTTATCTCTGCGGGTAACGTTGTAACGGGTGACATGGTTGAAGAGCTAATCCTAGCGGGTGCAGACATCGTTAAGGTTGGTATCGGCCCTGGCTCTGTTTGTACTACACGTGTTAAAACAGGTGTAGGTTACCCTCAACTTTCTGCAATCATCGAGTGTGGCGACGCAGCACACGGCCTTGGCGGTATGATCATCGGTGACGGTGGCTGTTCATGTGCGGGTGACGTATCTAAAGCGTTCGGCGGCGGTGCTGACTTCGTAATGCTAGGCGGCATGCTGGCAGGTCACTCTGAGTCAGGCGGTGAAGTAGTAGAGCAAGACGGTAAGCAATACATGAAATTTTACGGAATGTCGTCTCAGTCGGCTATGGACAAGCACTCAGGTGGTGTTGCTAAGTACCGTGCTGCGGAAGGTAAAACTGTTTTACTTCCATACCGTGGTTCAGTTCACAACACAATTTCTGACATCCTTGGTGGTGTACGTTCAACTTGTACATACGTAGGCGCAGCGAAGCTTAAAGAGCTAACTAAGCGTACGACTTTCATCCGTGTACAAGAGCAAGAGAACAACGTATTCGGTAAAGAGTAATCTGAACGAGTTCGAATAGTTTGAAAATCAAGAGCCGCTTTTTAGCGGCTCTTTTTTTACCTGAAATTTGGCAAGTGGCGACAACGTGGCGACAGGTTTGAAAGAGGGTCATGGAGAATTGCTTCAGATAGGTGATCCGGCGCAAAGTGGGCATAGCGTAACGTTATGCTCATATTTGTACGGCTTAGAATATCCCTTCCCATTAGATCTAAGTATTTGTTGTATCTATAGAGGTGTCTAAATTTATAAATTCTGATGCATATCACCCAAGGAGAAAAGTGGAGATGTCATAATAAAGCGGAATGACTATATAAAATAACAACATAGCCTAACTCTTCTGTTGAATACCATTTCGACCACGAGGGCAATTGTGCTTATAAATATGTCTCGCTTTCCAGAATAACGAAAAAGGAACTTATTGTGACAACGACAGTATGTGCAACAACGATGAATAGAAAAGACAAGCTCCAAACCCTAATGATTCAGATGAGTGATGGGTTATTGGAAAGGAATCATCAAGTTCGACTCATGATGCTAGCTGCACTTTCTGGTGAGCATGTTTTACTCGTTGGGCCTCCAGGAACGGCTAAAAGTGAATTGGCAAAGCGATTGAAAAGTGTCTTTGTTGAGGCTAATTACTTTGAACGATTAGTGACTCGTTTTTCTGTTCCAGAAGAGCTGTTTGGACCGCTTTCGATCAAAGCGTTGGAAGAGGACCGTTACAACAGGCTTACTAGTGGATATTTGCCTGAAGCATCCGTGGCTTTTGTTGATGAAATCTTCAAAGCAAATAGCGCAATTTTGAATAGTCTTTTAACATTGTTAAATGAGCGTCAGTTTGATAATGGCAATAGAAGAGTCAATGTACCTTTAATCTCTGTTGTAGCAGCAAGTAACGAGTTACCTGAGGGGGAAGAGCTAAGTGCTTTATACGATCGATTCATTCTGCGATCTTATGTATCGCCTGTGTCTGATGAATCATTTGTTCAACTTCTGAGCGGGACGTTGAAAGAGTTTGATCCCGAACTGAATATTCGGTTAAAGCTTGATGACCTAGATGAGGTACAGAAGCTAGCTGAAAAAGTGGAATTAACCGCCGCTACGATTGAGGCGTGTAAAGAGTTCAAGAACTACCTGAAATCGCAAGATATTAAGGTATCTGACCGCCGTTGGCGTAAGCTGGTGAAATTAATGAAAGTGTCAGCTTTCACTTCAGGCTTTAATGAAACCAGTATTTACGACGCTTGGATTTTGCCGCATTGTTTATGGGAGCAGCCAGAGCAGTTTGAAGGCCTACAAGAGCTCTACAAGCGATTGGTGACAGTCGATGGAAAAACTCCATCATCGCGTTTGATGCAGGTTATCCAAGCATGGGAAGCAAAACTCAAGGAAGACCAACTTACTCATAAAGAAGATCCTAAAGGTCGTCCTTTGTATCTTGACCGAGAAGGTGACGAAGTCGTGGAAGAAGTAAGTAAGTACCACAAAAAAGATAACTACGGAAAATTGCTGTACTGGGATGGTTACTACAAAGAGAAAACTACTAATAAAAGAAATCGCATGGGAAGTGGAGAAAATAAACCAATTTTTGATGAAGTTAAAAATACTCCAATCCCTCTGAATAGCTCATTTTCGAAAGCTCATATTGAAGGTCGAGTTAGAGAAATCCAAAGTCTAAGAAGTAGTGTGGAATCCCATTACAATCATGTGAACAAAGAGCTATCAGAAGTCTCTGGCTACTTTGATAAACACCTCTGGCTAGAAAAAAGCTTATTGTCTGAAGTTACCAATGCTCTTCAAGCGTCTATAAAAGAGGGGGATAAATTACTGAAAAGGGTTGCTTCGTTAGAGGGAAGTTTTAAAAACCTCCCTCTAGAAAAATCCCCAACTTTGGCATTAGATTCTGGCAATAGTGATTTACTTGAAGGAGAACTCTGTGATTAACGAGTCATATCAAGTTCAATCTCCGTTATTCAACTTGGATAGTCAATTTTCATGCCTCGATAACGTACCGGAGAAGTTTCTTCCCGCTGTTATTACAAGTACTAATGGTGAATTAGTAGAACGGTGCGAGTCCCTAGTTAATTCCAGAAATGAACTTCTTGTGGGGGGGAGTCCGACGAGTTTAAATCCCTTAGCCCCCCAGTCACTGACAGATGCAATCAGTAAAGTAATAGAAGAAACTGGATTAAGTCGATATTGTGCAAAGAATGAAGAGGTCACGGATGCGCTGCTTTCGGACATTCTTACTTTAATAGAGAAGCTTCAATCGAAGGCCTCGCCTTTGGTATTTGACATGATAAAGAAGTTAGAAGATGAAGCGTTAAACCAAATTAAACAAACTTTAGAAAAGAGAAAGAACAAGCGCAATCAAACCAAACCTCTTTCTCTCACTAACACACAGCGAAAAGGGATTGCAGCAACCGACTCAAAGGAGATCTGGCAGCAATTGCTCGGCGAGCAGGATGGTGTTGGAATCTTGCCTGATATATGGCAAGAAAGGCTAACTGTATGGTTTCAATTAGAAGAGGTATTTACTGAACTTGGACTGATTACAGGTTTAGGCTTTGACTTATCAAAAGGCGTTTTCCAAAGCCATGGCTGGCTCGATATTGTTCGGTTAAACAAGCTTGTTAAAAAACTTCCCAAGTTGCAAAACCTGATTCGAGACTTAGGGCGTGATGAGCAAGCAGAAGGCTCAGTCCTTGAAGAAATAGTAATCAAAATGAGTGGCACTTCCAGACATGAAAAGTATGTAACGACACCTTTTGTTCCAATGGAGACTAAAGGCCTTACTCGCTCAGATTCAATCTCTAGAATGTTGCCCCAAGAAGCTTCGCTGTTAACCAATCCGGTACTCAAAAAACTCTGGCACGCTAAGCGAGCTGAGCATGCTTTACTTTCTTACTCAGTGGAAGGGACTGAGAACCTGGAAACAGAAGAGTTAATAGAACAAGAGAGTATAAGTGAAAAGCAGGGCAATAAAAGTAATAAGAACCGAGGTCCGATGGTGATCTGCTTGGATACATCGGGCTCTATGGCTGGGTTGCCAGAAAATATCGCCAAAGCCAGTGTTTTGGAATGTCTAAAGGTCGCATATAAGGAAAAGCGTCGCTGCTACGTTTATTTGTTTGGTAGCAAGGGAGAAGTCAGTGAGCTTGACCTAACATTGGATGCTTCAGACTTTAATGTCTTACTTAACTTTTTGACGATGTCTTTTAGTGGTGGCACTGATGTCGACGAGCCTCTTAATAAAGCTCTGCAAAAATGCGATTCAGAAGAGTGGTACAAAGCTGATATCTTGTTGGTGAGCGATGGTGAATTTCCTGTGTCTTCGGGATTAAGTAGAAAAATTAGCAACCGAAGGAAAAATAATGGGTTACAGGTTCACGGTATTCAAATAGGTAACTCTCACTACACATCAATGAACAAAATTTGTGAACCCATTCATTACTTTTCAGAGTGGACTGACTTAAGACGTTAGACGCTTTTTAGCTATGTGAATCTACTCCTAGCAAGATTCGTAGCTAACAGTAACTAGCTTATTGAAGTAATTCAACTTTATTGAACTTAGCTATCATTGGTTGAATCCTAAATATGGTAAATTTCACTTTATGCATATATCCATGATAACTAGGACCAAGGATGTCAGAAGCGAAAGCCAATTTTGAGTACGCGATCTCAGACGCAGAGCAATTATTAGAGTGTTACGATCAGTTAAACGGATGTAACTCCAACTCCCAACCTCCAGAGGTACTTAAGAGAGCAACTCTGATAATGACTCTTACTGCTTGGGAAACCTATGTAGAAGACATAGCAAAAGAGCTTGTTGATGCTAAATATGGTGTCGTTATAGGCTCACAACTTGGAAGAATTGTTGAGAACCGACTGGATGAGCATCTTAAGTACTTTAACAATCCTGGGTCAAAGAAGACCAAAGCACTTTTTGCTGAGTTCTTCGGTATTGATGTGACCGAAGCTTGGGTCTGGAATAATTTTCAAACCGCTGATGAAGCTAGAACACAACTCAATAAATGGTTAAAAAAACGAGGTGAGGCTGTTCATCGCGCTCAAACCGATAGAACCGAAGCTCATATCGTCAAGCGCGATGAGCTGGACAAGTGCATCAGGTTCTTTAGAGAGTTGGTGAACGTGACTGATACAAGGTTATCTGGAGTGTAATGATTAGGTGTTTTCTAAGCTTGAGGTGGTTGTTTTATGCGATATCAAGATATGGTTGCTTTTCGGTTAAGTTTTTTGATTTTAATGGATTTATTGTTATCACTTTATGGTTGTTCAAACATGGTTTGAAAATCAAGAGCCGCTTTTTTAGCGGCTCTTTTTTTGTCTGAAATTTGGCAAGTGGCGACAGGTTTGAAAGAGGGTCACGGAGAATTGCTTCAGATAGGTGATCAGGTGCGAAGTGGGCATAGTGCATTGTCATGCTGATATCGGCTTGGCCTAGAATGTCCTATAGCACTAAAATATTGCCACCATTCATCGTAAGTGACTTGCGAGCGACGTAAAACGTGGAAGGCTTGCACGAGTTTGGTGTGTTTATTTTGGGGCTAACTCTTCAAAGGTTGCTAAAGAGTAATTTAGCTCTTATTCGAGTTCAAAATTTGACATTAGAGCTAGTAAAGAATAATTAGTTTTGTTATATTTTTTAGGCCCTTAGAATGAGGTTAGTTTCACTATTAACCTTTATGATTGGTGTATAGCCGATCTGTTCTCTTTGACCGGGATTTGATGCGCATATGTGCACAGTCGCAAGCTCCTGAGTAAGGGCACCTTTTTCTCCTCTTTTTGAGTTGGTAATTTAATTATGTGGTTTGATCATCCTTACTACTTAGTAGCAAAGAATAATTTTATTCAAGAAACCAACATTTCAAATCTCAACTTTTTATCTAAGCAGTTACCCAAGATATTGTTCATCTGCGGCGGTGACCCTGAATTTTGCCCAAATAGAGGCAAAGTGGAGGAGTATCTTGATCGTCATCATCCAGAGTTCCTTCACTTCAGAGCTGAGCGAGCTTGGGCTGCGATATCCTCTCCAACAAGAAAGCAGGCTAAAAATGAGAATGCTTTAGAGTTGGAAGAGTGGCTTGATGACTTTTCTGATATTGTAGTTATTTTAGTTGAATCTTTTGGTACGGTAGCTGAATTAGGTGCATTTTCATTAAGTGAGCCTTTAAGAAAAAAACTACTACCAATATTAGAAAAAAAATATGAAAACGACGTATCATTTATTAATACAGGTCCAGTGAAGTGGGTAGACGCAGACTCCAACTATAAGCCATCAATTTACACTGATTTTTCCACTATTTTGACATGTATGCCAGAAGTAATTGAGCGTTTCAATCGAAAACCGAAAAGAGTATTTAGGAATAAAATAGATACATTTGGTGAGCATACGCTAACTCTGATCCGCACCAGAAGTT